>NZ_JAWJBT010000037.1:0-17312 GCF_046536035.1 Halomonas sp. SIMBA_159 | reverse complement strand
AAGGGTTGGGTGTGTTCTTATTAGAGGTTCGAGCAGATATGAAAAAAGCAGCGAGGTAATCGCTGCTTTTATTCTATAGAGTAAGTATTTAGGTCAATTTTCTATTTTTGCGCGGCTTTCTAACCAGGCATCAAATGCTTTTGGAGATAGCGGGCGAGATATAAAGTAGCCTTGACCCACAGGACAGCATACGTCTTTAAGCGTGTTGTACTGACCGTCGTTTTCGATACCTTCGGATACGACGCTCATGCCAAGGCGGCTGCCAAGCTCCACAATGGAGAGAACGATGGTGCGGGCCCTGGGCTCATTATCCATGAGAGAGACGAAGCTACGGTCTATTTTTAACTCATCAAACGGCAGGCGATATAGCTGAGTCAAAGATGAATAACCCGTACCAAAGTCATCAAGCGCTAGCTTGCAGCCTCGTTTACGCAGTTCATCTAAGACGTGTCGCGCATAGCCTAAGCACTCCACGCCGACGGATTCCGTCAGTTCTAACGTGATCTTGGTCATATCGATAGGGTACTTGGCACAAAGCGCATCGAACATCGTCAGCATATTCTCAGCTTTGATGAACTCAGCTGGCACGTTAATGGCGATGCTTAGAGGGAGTCCGCTAGTGTGCCAAGCGGCCAGCTGTGTCAGTGCTAGCTCTAAAACGCACCACGTTAGCGGTATCATAAGGCCGCTTCGTTCGGCGAGGGGAATGAAGTTATCGGGATAGATGGTGCCTCGGGTTGGGTCTTCCCAACGTACTAAGGCTTCTGCGCCTACTACGGTTCCGCTTGCAAGAGCGACCTTGGGTTGTAGCGCGAGGCAGATGTGTTTTTGTTTAATGGCTTGGGCTAGCTCACCAACCGAGGGGGCCTTCGGAGACGCTTCAACCTGCTCAATAAAGTCAGCTAGGCCCGTCATTAGCTTTGCCTTGGGTAAAAACCCCAGCATTTTTAAACCCTTGGCTTTACCTTCTGCGATCGCATGGGCAGCCGTTTCACCGGAACAGCTGCTTAATAGCAAGATAGACGCGCTGATTTTTAGATCATAAAGGTAATCCAGAATATCCAGTCCCGTAAAATCTCCCAGACCAAAATCAAGCACAATCAGATTAGTGTTAAGCAAGGCAGGTTTACGTGCCAGCTCTCCTAAACAGCCGGCGGTGGCTACGTCAAACCCATGGCGGCTGAGTAGCATTTTACCCAGCAGCTGAATATCGACGTCATCATCCACGACTAACGCACTAGGCGGCATAATGTGGCCTCACACGTGGGTACACGGCGCTTTTTGTAGAGGTTATTGCGCGTGTACTAGCGCATTGCCGGGTTGAGCAATGCAAAACGCCTTCAGGAGTCAGTGGAGAGACCAAAGGCGCGGATAGTATCAATCTTAAGCGATCAGTTGAGCCAATATCATTAGAAAGACTCCCACTTGGGCGTGGTTGGATGCGCTAATGTTTTTGATGGGTCAGATGTTACATATAGTGTGCTTTTCCTCGTTGGAGCAAGTGAGGTATGTCGTGCTGTATCAACGGTCGGTGAGCTGGCACTTAGTTTGAAAGAGCCGACCAAGGCACCGAGCCGATCAGCCTGTTCGCGGAGCTCAGCGGCCGCAGCGCTAGATTCCTCGACCATCGAAGCGTTGTGCTGGGTCATACTATCCAATTCATTTACCGCATCATTGACTTGGCCAATGCCTACACTCTGTTCCTTAACCCCTGCGCTAATTTCTTCCACTACATCAGCAACGCGCTCTATGCTTTGCATCATGCTGTGCAGTGTATCGCCGGCGGCTTTCACTTGGGAAACGCCCGAGTGGGTACGCTCTGCCGAGGTGCTGATCAGCTCAGAGATACTTTTTGACGCTTCACTGGTACGGCTGGCAAGAATACGCACTTCTTGCGCGACCACCGCAAATCCCTTCCCATGCTCTCCGGCTCTGGCCGCTTCCACTGACGCATTCAGTGCCAAAATATTGGTTTGAAAGGCAATACTTTCGATCATGGTCACTATTTCACCAATCTTGCCTGACGACTCGCTCATGCTGTCCATGGTTTTTTGAACGCCCTGCATGGCATTCAAACCTTGGTGTGCAATATCGCGAGTTGATAGTGCGAGCTGATGTGCCTGCTGAGCTGACTCTGAGGCGTTATTCACCACTGCAGCAATCTGCTCCATAGAAGCGGAGGTTTGCTGAAGATTGGCAGCGGCCTGCTCGGTGCGTGAAGCAAGTTCTTGGCTGCCTTTGGCAATTTCTGTGGAGGCATGCTGCAGGCTGACGGTGCTGTGGCTGACGGATTGCAACGTGTCGTCAATGCGCTTAATAAAAGCGTTGAATTGCAGGGCTAGTTCGCCAATTTCATCTTTACGCTGATTGTCAATGCGTGCCGTTAGATCGCCGTCACCTTCAGTGATTTCTTTAATTCTTGCGCTTACTTGCTGGATAGCTCGCGACATCATTTTAGGCCCCATGATGGCGATGAGCATCACAATAATAAATACAGCTAATGAAAAGGTAATGGTAGAGTTTTGCTGTAGCTTTATTCTATCGGCGACCGCTAGTTCAGTGGCTAAGACTACCGCTTCAACATTTTGTCCTGAAATGTCATATAAGGTACGTAATTCTTCAAAGCTTTCTAAGGATGAGCTTGAAAGCATGCTGATAGCACTGTCGGTATTGCCTGATTGGTGAAGCTCAAACACACGGCTACTTTCTTGTTTCCAATGATTGTAAGCACTTTCAAAGCTTGATAGTTGGGCTACAAGCTCAGGGTGAGATTGCATGTTTTGAAGATATGCTTGCATGCGATCATAGGCTTGCTGTGCATTTTCTTCATAGCTATCTTTCAGCTGAATACTTCTTTCAGTTGATGTAGGTGTTAAAACATATTCGATCTCAGCGACCCGGGCTTGATATAAGTCTCTATCAGCATTTAGGGTTGTTGAGATAGCAGGGATATAACTATTTACTAAGGTGCTAAGGCGGTTCTTAACCATATTGACCAGTAAAGCATCGGCTAGCACAACAGCAAGCAGCGACAATGCGACAGCAATGAATGCCATCGTATATTTGAAGCTGATTTTGTTAATCGTTCTCATGTGGTGCGCTCCGCACTTTAACTTTAATATTGGCGAATTTACTACCCTTTGCAGGTGATGGCGATAAGTTAAAGAGCGGTGTAACCTTTTTTCACTTTCTAAGTTGGTAGCGTACTAATTTGTTGTGAATATTATTGATAATTGTTTTTATTTATACCCCTCCGCCTGCAAATGAAACAGCGACGCATAGCGACCATTGTCTTCTAGCAGCGTTTCATGGGTGCCGCGTTCGATGATGCGCCCTTGGTCGATGACGATGATTTGGTCGGCGCTGCGGACGGTCGAGAAACGATGAGAGATCAGAATCGTCATCTTGTCGCGGCTGTGATCACGAAAGCGGGCAAAGACATCCGCCTCGGCGGCAGCATCCATGGCAGCGGTAGGCTCGTCCAGCACTAAGATATCGGCATCTTTACGCATATAGGCGCGGGAGAGCGCCACTTTCTGCCACTGGCCGCCGGAGAGCTCCTGGCCATTTTTAAACCAGCGCCCTAGCTGGGTTTGGTAACCTTCGGGCATACGCTTGATAAAGCTATCGGCCAGCCCGTCTTTTGCCGCTTGCTGCCAGCGCTGCTGATCATCGAAGGCCGTGGTATCGCCCACTCCAAGATTTTCACCTACGGTGAGCTGGTAGCGTACAAAGTCTTGGAAGATAACGCCCACGCGTGCTCTTAATGCTTGAGTATCCCAATCGTTAAGGTCACTGCCATCCAGCAAAATTCTCCCTTGAGTGGGTCGGTAGAGCCGCGTTAAGAGCTTAATTAAGGTGGTTTTGCCTGAGCCGTTTTCACCCACCAGGGCTAAGCTGCTACCGGGCACAATGTGTAGCGAAATATCGTGTAGCACCTCTTGGCCACCGGGGTAAGCAAAGCTCACCTGCTCAAAGCGCAGCCCGTCGTTGGGCGCCGCTCCTTGGGTTAAATGGCCAGCGTCGGCTTCGGTGGGTTGTTCCAGGTATTCGTATAAATTGGAAAGGTAGAGGTTGTCTTCATACATGCCGCTCACGGCTGTCAGGCTGGCGGATAGCGCGCTTTGGCCCTGCTTAAACACCATTAAGTACATGGTCATTTGGCCTAGCGTGAGGGCTCCTGCCACGGTTTCCACCACGACCCAGCCATAGGCAGCATAGAAAGTAAGTGTACCCAGTAGCCCTAGAATAAACCCCCAGCTCTCCCGGCGTAGGGTCAGGCGGCGGTCTTCGGCAAATAGCTGGTGGAAAATAGCCCGGTAGCGCTGAAGAAAGCGCTGCTCTAAGCCAAATAGTTTGACCTCTTTAATGCTGTCTTCCCGGGCCAGTACGGTTTCCAGGTACATCTGCATGCGGGTTTGCGGCGAGCGCCAACGAAATAGCCGGAAGGCATCGCCGGAAAATTTCGCCTCAGAAAGAAATACCGGCAGCGCACCGGCTACCAAGATTAATAGCGCCCAGGGAGAAAACTGCACCAGTAGGAAGGCAAAACTGCCAAGGGAAATAGCGTTTTGCAGCAGCCCAAAGGTTTTATTGACCAGCGCTAGTGGGCGGGTTGATGCTTCACGCCTGGCGCGGGTGAGTTGATCATAAAGCTCTGAATCCTCGAATTGGCTCAGCGATAGCGTGCCTGCTTTTTCTAAAATCATCACGTTCACTTTCTGCCCGAGCAGCGCTCTTAACAGCGACTGCTGGGCCGAGAGGCCACGCTGGGCTAACGCCATCAGGGCAATGATGCCGCCTTCCAACGCCACTAACCCCAGCACTGGAGTGAGCGTTGCCCATAAGTCAGGGTTGCTCGCTGCCTCATAGCTTTCCATGGCCGCCAGCACGCCATCGACAATCAACTGGCCCACATAAGCCGCCACAGCGGGCAGTACGCCAGCCACTAGCGTGCAAAGCGCCAAGCCCAGCATCATCCAGCGGGAGGTTTCCCATACCAGTGCCAGCGCACGGCGGCTATAGCGAAACACGCTAAAGAAGCCGCTAAAGGGGGAGAGAGAAGGCGAAGGAGCAGACGGCATCATGAGTTAGCAACATCAAGGTAAGCAAAAAGAGGCTGCCATGATGCGTGGCTTCGGCGTTGATAGCCAGAGGAGAAAGCTAGAGGAATAGCTAGAGGAGATAGCGGTTGATTCCGCGAGCCTACTGCCCACCTGGGTGGGCAGTAGTGACACAGCACCAGGCGCTATAGCGGTAGCACTGCACCGTCGGTGCGTGGTTCAGTACCGCCTTGCAGCACGCCGGTATCAGAATTACGGAGAATGATTTGGCCACGGCCAAAGCTAATCGAATCCGCTACCTTAACAATCTTGTGGCCGCGACGAGCGAGGGCCAGCGCTAAATGGTTGGGGAAATCCGCTTCCACCTCAACGGTTCTGCCAGTCGTCCACTTCCAACGGGGCATATCCAATGCGGCCTGTGGGTTGAGCTGATCCTCAATCATCGCAGTGACTACCTGCACTTGGCCCTGAGGCTGCATATAGCCGCCCATCACGCCAAACGGCCCAACGGCTTGATCATCTTTGGTGATAAAGCCTGGAATGATGGTGTGGTAGGTGCGCTTGCCGGGAGCCAGGGCATTCGTGTGCTCAGGCTCTAGCGAGAATGACCAGCCACGGTTTTGCAGGCTAATCCCGGTGCCAGGGATGACCATGCCGGAACCAAAGCCTTTAAAGTTACTTTGGATAAACGACACCATATTGCCTTCGTCGTCGGCAGTGGCTAGGTAGACGGTGCCGCCTTGCAACGGGTTGCCGTGTGCCGGGTCAACGGCCTGATCGCCGATCAGCGCTGCGCGCGCTTTCAGGTAGGCATCATCCAGCATTTGCTCGGTGGTGGGAGCCATCGCGCTGCGTTCGGTGATGTGTTTAAAGCCATCCATATAGGCAAGTTTAGTGGCTTCAATCCGGCGGTGCAGGGTTTCAACCGCATCGCCTGGGCACGGGTCTAACCGTTCCAGCATGCCGAGCGCCTGCAGCACGATCATACCGCTGCCGTTCGGTGGAATTTCCCAAATATCATGGCCTTGATAGCGCACGCTAATTGGGTCGACCCACTCGGGCTGGTAAGCGGCCAAATCCTCTTTACGAATTAAGCCGCCATGCTCGCGGGAGAACGCATCGATTGCCTCAGCCAGTTCACCGCGATAAAACGCCTCGGCGTTTGTGTTTGCAATCGCGGCTAAGCTTTTCGCGTGGTCAGGGGCGGACCATAACTCGCCAGGGCGCGGTGCCCGGCCTTTGGGCGCAAAGGTATCGAACCAGGGTTGGAAGGCCGCGTCGGGGTAGGTCGCGTAGTTATGGAAGGCCTCTTCCCACATTTGGTGGATCACCGGCGTCACCGCAAAGCCTTCTTCTGCCAGCGCGATGGCAGGCGCTAGCAGATCCGTAAAGGGCAGTTTACCAAAGCGCTCAGAGAGTGCTGCCCAGGCCGCAGGCGCGCCAGGCACGGTGACCGGCAGCATGCCATGGTTAGGCATAGCGTCATGGCCAAGCGCTTTCAAAGCTTCAATGGTGGCCGCCTGCGGAGCAGGGCCACTGGCGTTGAGGCCATGTAGCTTTCCATCGACCCACACAATCGCGAAGGCGTCGCTGCCAATACCGTTAGAAGTGGGCTCTACCACGGTAAGCGCGGCGGCGGTGGCAATCGCCGCATCAATCGCATTGCCGCCTTGCTGCAAAATAGTGATACCTACCTGGGCGGCGAGCGGCTGGGAAGTGGCTACCATGCCACGTTTGCCAAAGGTGGCCATCCTTCGCGAGGCGCTGGGGTAATAGAGAGCGTCGTTGTGCATGTTTATGATCCTTTGCGTCGATGAGTCATCGCTATTGGGATGTCGCAGGTTTTAGACGTTTCAGCTTACGGTCTTGGTAGAGCGAAAAAACGACCGAAGCAACAGCCAACACTAAGAACAGTGCAGAGAGTGGCCGTGTCAGGAAGGTTAGCCAGTTAGGGTCGAGCTCTAGCGCGCGGAAAAGCTGCCGTTCTAAATTGTTGCCCAGCACCACGCCGAGTATGAGCGGCGTAAGAGGAACACCTGCTTTCCAAAGCAAGTAGCCAATCACCCCGAAAATAAACAGCACCCAGATATCGAACAGGTTGTTATTGAGCGCATAGGCACCAATGGTGCAGAGCATCAGCACAACCGGCACTAGGATTTGTTGCGGGATTAACGAGATTTTGGCGAACCAGCGCACCAGCAGCAGGTTACACAGCACCATCACCACCGCACCGATTAAGAGACTTGCGTAGATCGCGCCCACCAGCACCGGGTTTTGTTCAAACATCATCGGGCCTGGGGTGATGCCGTGGAGAATCAGCACGCCCATCATGATGGCCATGGGCAGATCACCCGGAATGCCCAGTGCTAAGGTCGGCACGAATGCACCGCCAGCAACAGCACTATTCGATGCCTCGGAAGCCACAATCCCGCTAGGGGTGCCCGTGCCAAACGTTTCAGGGTGGCGCGAAAACTTTTTTGCCTGGTCGTAGCTTACAAAATTGGCGACGGTACCGCCGGTGCCCGGTAGTGCGCCGATCAGGCTGCCAATCAATGATGAACGCAGGGTGTTGAGCTTTTGGCCCGCCATATCTTTCATGATCTGACGGTAAGGAATCGACACATTCGTATCGACGCCTTTGCCGCCGTCATTGCCATCGCGCATTTTTTCGATATTGCCGAGCAGTTGAGAGAACGCAAAGACACCAATCATCACGGGCAGCATCTCAAACCCTGAGCTGAGGGCGGGCACGTCAAAATCAAAGCGCAGATTGCTGTTGCGGTCATAGCCAACGGTGGTAATCAATAAGCCTAGCGCAGCGGCTAAAAGGCCTTTGAGGAGCGCGCCGTTGGATAGCCCGGCCACTAGCGTTAGCGCGAAGATGATCAGCGCGGTAATTTCCCAAGGGCGGAAATTCATGCTGAAACTGGCAATCAGCGGCCCAAAAAAGACCAGCACGGCCACGCTGATAATGGTGCCAAGAAAGGAGGACATGACACCAATCCCCAACGCTCGGCCGGGTTCGCCCTTTTGGGCCATTGGGTAGCCATCGTAAACAGTGGTAATCGAGGAGGGTGTACCGGGTATACCCAGCATCACACCCGACACAATACCGCCCGAGTATCCGCCTACAAAGACGCCGACCATGAGCGAGACGCCGCTCACCGGGTCCATGGCGAAGGTAAAGGGGAAGACCACTAAAATAGCCATGGTCACGGTAAAGCCAGGAATACTGCCCCCCACAATACCGAACAGCACACCGAGTATGATCAAGCCCATGACGGAGGGGCTGCCGACCTCGCTGAGTGCTTGAAGAAAGAAATTAGACATTAGACGTTCCTCAGCATTAGGGCAGCCAGACGTTTAAGCCGTAGCGGAAAATAACAAATACCAGCGGCACAAACGTGCAGCTGATGCCCAGGTTGATTACCCATTTACGCTTAGTATCGACGCCTAATAACAAGGCAAAAGAGGCCACTAAAAAACTGATGGTAGCCACGATATAGCCCAGTAAGGGCAGCAGCGCTGCATAAAGCCCAAACATTACAAATAGCGCTACAACGGTTTTACGCCGGGTAAACCAGTCGCTGATCTCCGTTCGCCAGGACGCTACGGGAGTGACGCGGGTGAACAGGGAGCGGATCAGCATCAAGAGCGATAAAAGCCCTATCGTGACGAGCAAGATGCGTGGGAACAGGGCAGATCCGTAAGGCTGCCAGCTTGTTGGTGGGCGAATGGAGCCCGACTCCACCCACATGACAGCCACCATTAAAAGCAGCGCGAGCGCCAGCGCGCGGTCTTTGGTAAGCGTTAGCATTAGCGTAGCCTCCAGGTGCTCCCAGGCGCGTTGCCCTGGGAGCATGAGCGAGAAATGACGTCGAAACGCTTAGTTTTGGAACTCGATGTTTTCGGCAGCCGCCGAAAGTGCCGCTTCGTTTTCCTCTAAGAACGCTTGATAGTCATCGCCCGCCAGGAAGCGTACAACCGAGCCGAACTCATTCTCGATTCGGCTTTGAACCTGTTCATCCTCCAGCGCTTGACCATAGGCCTCTGCGACGGCGTCCAATACCTCTTGGGGAGTGCCCTTGGGCGCAAAGATGCCACGGCTGGTGGAGTGATCCATCTCAATGCCCTGTTCTCGCAGGGTGGCAACATCGGGCATGTTGTCCAAGCGCTCAGGGTGCGCGATGCCTAGGGGCTTAAAGGTGCCATCTTCATAAAAAGCGCCCCCGGAAGGCAGGTTAAACATGGCGAAGTCGACTTCTTTGGCCATTAACGCAGAGACTTGTTGGCCGGTGTCGGGGTAGCCCACTAGGCGTACATCTGCCATATCAATACCGGCTTCCTGGAAAAACTGCGCCCAGAAGAAGTGGTCGGTTGAGCTTGGGATCATGCTAAAGCGCACTTGGCCTGGGTTTTCACGCACGTAGTCGGCAATATCCGCCGCACTTTCTACAGGGTGTCCTTCGTAGGTCGTGGCGATATTGATGGTTTGTGTGAGTAGGGCGATGGGCTCAAAAGCGTCGTAGGAGTAATCGACGGTGCCAGCGAGCTTTGAAAGCGCAATCGTGTCATGGCTGCCCAGCAGCGTGTAGCCATCGGGCGTAGCGTCTTTAACGTTGCGTGACCCAAGCGTTGCGCCTGCCCCGGCCATATTCACCGGCACAATCGAGGCACCTAAGTGCTGCTCGGCTTCTTGTGATACCAGCCGGAAAATAATATCCGTGGCACCACCGGGGCCGTAAGGGATGATTAAACGAATATCCTGCTCAGGATAGTCCGCGTGGGCAGTGGAGATGAGCGCCAGGCTGGAGGTAAGTCCAATGGCGGCGAGTGTGGTACTTAGAGCAAGTTTTGAACGCGTCATTTTATACACCTTTTTTGATTGAGTTGGTGTGGTGATCCGCTGCGTTAAGCAGCGGTGGGGTGAGCGCGTGGTCCCATATTGGGTTCTTATTGTCTGCAGTGAATCGTCTTTAGTGCACAACAGGTCAACCTAAGAAGAGCCCTCCATAAACCAAGGCGCCGATAACAACAAAGGCGGGATGGGTGTTAAAGCGCACGAGGGCAATGGCCGCCACAACACCGATAATCAGCGTGTGGATGATGCCGCTTGCCGCCAAACTTTCTGTGAAAAAACCAAGCGTTAGCCACGCCATCATCATGGCAATGACGGGTCGTACCCACTGGCTCATGCGCTTAACCCGCGGGGAGTCTCGGTGGCGATATAAAAGCCCCAAGGCGCCAAGCATAAGCAGCAGTGAAGGAATGACCGTGGCCGAGACGGCAACGAATGCCCCGCCGACCCCTGCAACTTCATACCCCACATACCCCGCCATTTTGGTGGCAATGGGGCTTGGCAGTGCGTTGCCGAGCGCCAGCGTTTCAGCAAAACCCTGCGAGGTCATCCAGCCGTAGCGGCCTACCACCTCTGCTTCAATGAGCGGAATAATGGCGGGGCCACCGCCATAACCGATAATGTTAGGAATAAAAAACGCTAAAAAGAGATCCCAATAAATCATGCGGTACCCTCCGCGTGTTTTTTACGAGCAGGACGCAGCAGGGCAGTGAGGAGAATGGCCCCAATCACCCAGCCGGGGTGCACGCCGAGCCAGTAAATCACCGCACCAGCGACCACCGCCATGACTGCACTGGTAAGCCAGCCAAGCGCTGCCTTGGATTTATCGAAGAAGTCCCAGGTGAGTTGGCCCATCATCACCATCACCACGGGGATGACCGCTTGCCCCATGCCGCGTATCCAGCCAACGTCGCGGTAGCGGCTAAAAATGCCTAACATCACAATCATGGCCACGATCATCGGCAAGATGACGGCAATCACCGCGGCCGCGCAGCCGCTAATGCCTGCTACTCGGTAGCCGATGTAGCCAGGCATTTTGGTAGCAATAGGGCCAGGTAGCGTATTGCCAATCGCCAAGACATCGGCAAACTCTTCATCGGTTAACCACTGGTTGCGTGTCACGACTTCCGCTCTGACCAGCGGTATCATGGCGGGCCCACCGCCAAAGCCGAAAATGCCGACGCGGAAAAATGCCCAAAAGAGTGCGGTTTGCTTCATGCGATCAGCGCCTGTAGGGAAGACAGTACGGTCAGTAGCATAAGATTTCCCTATTTATCGTTTGTAGGTTAAAAAATCGATTATTTTGTCTAAAATAGAATATAGGTGAGCCTGATAAGAGGCGTCAACACCTAGCGATGGAATCTCCGTTAACTGAAGCCTTGCGACGTGACGCAAAAGGACTCCGGAATGAACAAGCATATTCAGTTCCCTGCGGCTAGCGCATCCAGCCCCATTTATGATGTGTTGCGTCGAGATTTGGTGGGTGGTCGCTTCAAAGCAGGCGAGAAACTCGCGATTAATGCGTTAAAGGAGCAGTACCAAGTTGGTTTGAGCCCACTACGTGAGGCGCTGAACAAGCTGGCGGCTTATGGACTGCTGGTGCAGGAGAATCAGCGCGGGTTTCGAGTGCCGAAACTCTCCCGGGAAGAGTTAGATGACATTGCACGCCTGCGTACCGAGCTTGAAGGGATGGCGCTTGAACGGGCGATTGCCCATGGTGATGCGGTGTGGGAAGCGGATCTTTTGGCGGCGGCACATCGTTTAAAACGAGCCGATATTACCCTGGATAAAGGTGAGGAGTGGGAGCGTCTGCATACGCACTTTCACCGTACCCTCGTTGCTCCTTGTGGTTCAGTTTGGCTACTGCGTTTTATTGAACAGCTGCACGACCAGTTTGACCGTTACCGGCGCTTAGGGCCGAAAATGCCGACTATCCGTCAGGAGCTGGATGACCAGCACCATGAGCTGGTAGAGCTAGCGCTTCAGCGCGACGCGACAGCCGCAAGAGCATTGATGGACGACCATATTCACAAATCTTATGAAGTCGCCTTGGCCCGTTATCAACAGCACGCCTAGCGTATTTGCGGGGGCTTGCCTGTACACTGGCGCCTAGTACGTGGCCGTTGCCACGATTTTTAAAGAGCCGCAGGGTGTAGGTGGAACGGGTATGACGCAAGCAGCAGATCAGCAGGTAGTGGACCAAACGCTGGCATGGGTGAGCCATTTTATTGTTGGACACAACATTTGCCCTTTTGCTAAACGTGAGCTAGATAACAATACGATTCGTGTTGAAGTCGTGCGCTCGAAAAAGGTCGATGTGGCGCTTGAGGAGTTAGTGGCGGAACTGGAGTGGCTCAACGAGCACCCTGAAGCAGAAACCACCCTGCTGGTGTTTCCGACGCTTTTTAAAAGCTTCGACCACTATTTGGATTTTGTAGAGCTTGCCGAACAGCTGCTCGTTGAGCTGGGTTACGAAGGTATTTACCAGCTAGCGACGTTTCACCCCGACTACTGTTTTGCTGATGCAGAGCCAGACGATGCAGCGAATTACTCTAACCGCTCGCCCTATGCCATGGTGCATTTGCTGCGCGAAGCCAGCGTTGAAAAAGCCATTGCGTTTTATGGCGATACCGCCGCTATTCCTGAGCGCAATATCGCCTATCTCACCGAGTTAGGTAGCGAAGCGGCTGACGCACAGCTACAGCAGTGCCTTAACTCGACTCCCCATAAATAACCAAACGATGCTTGCCTTTGCTTTTTGCTTTGTAGAGGGCGATATCGGCTAGTTGCATCACCTGTTCTATGTCGTGGCCATGCTGTGGCCACCAGGCTGCCCCCAGGCTACAACCTACCTGTGCCTGCTGGTTGCCTGGTAGCACAACAGGACTTGCGATACGCTGGAGCAGCCGTTGGCTTACTTCTGTCGCCAGCGCTGCGCTGCTCTCATCAGGACTCTTGAGTACCATAACAAACTCGTCGCCTCCCAGCCGCGCGACCACATCACCGCTACGAAGCGTAGATTTTAGGCGCTGAGTGACTTCAATCAGCAGTAAATCC
Source organism: Halomonas sp. SIMBA_159 (assembly GCF_046536035.1). Taxonomy (NCBI): domain Bacteria; kingdom Pseudomonadati; phylum Pseudomonadota; class Gammaproteobacteria; order Oceanospirillales; family Halomonadaceae; genus Halomonas; species Halomonas sp. SIMBA_159. The sequence continues at coordinate 4,334 of NZ_JAWJBT010000037.1, read as the reverse complement.
CCGGCATGGTGACCCAGCTCATCATTCACCCGTTTAAAACCATCGAGATCAAAGAGCAGCACAATAACGCTCTGCTGCTGGCGCTCTGCTTCAGGCAGCGTGTGCTGCAGGTATTGGGTGAGAAACGCTCGGTTAGGCAGCCCGGTTAACGGGTCAGTATTGGCCAAGTCCTCTAAGCGGCTAATGGTCTGGCGTTGGTCAATCAAACGCTCCACCATATCGCGCATTGAGGTGGAGAGCCGCTTAAGCTCCGGTGAACCGGTTTCCAGCGTCATCGCACTGCGGTTTGTAGCAGCTTGAATGTTGTCGGCCGCTCGGGCGAGGCGAGTCAGCGGTGCGATCAGCCGGGAGGCCACGATCCAGCCAAAGATGGAAAACATCAGGGCAACCAGCAGGCCAGTGCCCAAAATGATCTCGTAAAGCCGCTCAACCGGAGCAAAGGCGGTGATCACGGGTTGCCTGCTAACGGCTATCCAGCCTAGCCCTGGAAAATCGCCAACCCCCTGGCTGCGTGCTACTCCCGTGACATAGCGCTGCCCATCCGGCCAGGTTTCGATGGACCATTCGGGTATCGTGCTGCCCAAAGAGCTATGGATAAACTCCAACGGCTGACCCAAAAGTTCAGCGGGACCAATAATCACCGTGCCCTGAGACGAGAGCAATAGTAGGTCTGTTTGCTGTTCGCGTAGCTTCGGCGAAAACATAGAGTTTTTCACCTGTGTAGCCCACTCCCAACTGAGATGGACGGCTAGAACGCCGGTAAACTCCCCGCGTTGATTGTGAAGGGGGGCTGCAATGTCTACGAACTGAATGGGCTCGCCAGTGGGGTTGGGCAACAGCTGCGATAGCATGACGGCATCGTGAACATCGCCCACCCATAGTCCGTGCTGCCCCTCTATAAATACCGGCCGTTGGGCAATCGAGCTACCCTCCAAAATGCCCCCGGTCGATGCGACAACCGTGCCGCTGGCATCGGTTACTCCAATCCAGGACACCACATCATAGTTACGCTGCAGGTGTTCAAGCTGAGCGCGCATTAAGGGGGTATTCGTATGATCGGCAAACTCGTTGATGCCTAAAAGCAGACGCACCTCTTTGATACGTGCATCCATACTGCGGTTGAGTTTATCCACCATTTGGTAGGCGGTATCAGCTGTGTCGTGGCCAATGTGCTGCTCTAACTGCACAGCGGCCTCTTTGGAAGCGACCCAGCTTAGCAGCAGCGTAATAGCGACCACTAACGAGGTAATAAGGCCAATAATTCTAGCGCGCAGAGAAACGCGCCGTAGCAGTGAGCAGCGAGCAGGCATATAGGGCCCAGCGAGTTATCATCATTATGGGGGCAAATACACTATCTTAATTTTTGTCATGGCACTAATAGGGCGACTCAACGCTGATAGGTTTCGTGGCGCGGGCCACAACGGAGTGATTGACCCGCGCGTTTAACAAGTGACGGTATTAAAACGCTTCCCACTCAGGCTCTGCGGTTGGGCGCTGGCGCTGTGCCACGCTCACATTGTGCGATGGCGTGCGTAAGCGAGGGTTGGAAGCGGGCGCTGAGTGGCTGGATAGCTGAGCCTGACGACTGGATGCGTTAAGCCGGAAAGCCGCTACCAGTTCAGCGAGGCGAGAAGCCTCATCTTGTAGCGATGCGGAAGCCGTGCTGGTCTCTTCTACTAACGAGACGTTCTCCTGGGTGGCGGAGTCCATCTCAGCAATCGCGGTACTGATCTGGCTAATGCCTGATTCCTGTTCCTTAGCGGCGAGTGCCAGCTCCTGCATCATATCGTTCACACGCACGATGGCTTGGTTGATATCGTCCATGCTTTCGCCGTTTTTCAGGGCTTGGTCGGCACCTTGGGCAATACGGCTCGCGATATCCTCAATCATGGTGCGGATTTCTTTAGAGGAGTTCGAGGTTTTGGTGGCCAGTGAGCGCACTTCGCTCGCAACCACCGCAAAACCGCGACCGTGCTCTCCCGCCCGCGCGGCTTCCACGGAGGCGTTCAAGGCAAGGATGTTGGTTTGGAAGGCGATGGAGTCGATCACCTGAATGATTTCATTCACTTTCTGCGAGCTGGTCTCCAATTCGCGCATCAGCACGCTGGTTTGCTCAGACTCTTGCTTGCCGTGGGCCGCTTTCTTGGATGCATCTTGAGTCAGGCGCTCTGCCTGTGCGGCAGTATCTGCGTTTTGGCGAACGATGGATGATATTTCATCCATGCTAGCGGCTGTTTGCTGCAGCGCAGCAGCTTGCTGCTCGGTTCTAGAGGCTAGGTCTTGGCTGCCACCGGCAATCTGGCGCGAGCTGGCGGCCACGGCAGTACTGCTGTGTGAGAGCGTGCCCACCATGGTCTGCAGTTTGGCCTGCATCTCCTGCATCGCGCTGTAAAGGCGGCCGATTTCGTTTTTACCACGAGACTCAATGTCGCTGGTCAGGTCGCCTTGTGCGATGTTTTCACACACCTGCACCGAGCGCTGAAGAGGGCGCACAATCATGCGGTTAATGCCTATTTGCACGCCAATAAATAAGGCAAGCGCCAGGAAGATTAGCACTCCGCTCAGTATCATGGTCTTTGTGTGGCTCTGCTCGGCCTGAGCAATTTCTTCGGCGGTTAATGCTTGTGCCCGAGTATTAAAAGCACGAACAGCGTCAGTTAATATGTTGAACTCTGCATTAAAACGTTCCCGGTGCTGAGCCAGCGCAGTGTAATTGGCGTCTGCCAAGTCGCTGCGAAATGCCGCGGTGATCATTTGAGGATAATAATCCACAATCGCTGCAATCAGTGGAGCGCGAACCGCGGTGGGAGGAACCTCAACGGCGGTAAACTCTGCAAAGCGTGCATCTGCCCGCTCCAAGGCTGCTCGCGCCTGCCCCAGTGCCTCCTGGGCTAATGTACTTTCGCCGTCTTCGGTGTAGGCGGTATAGCGCGCTAGGCGCAGGCGCAGCTCCATTAAGTTGACCTCTGTGCGATTAATCGAAGCGACTTGCAGTGCTGCTACCTCATCAAGCTCGCGTAAACTGTCCATTACACTGAGCTTTGACAATATACCTGTCGTTGCGATGGCCAGCAGGGCAATTAGCATCAGCCCTTGCGCGGCTGCCAACGTATGTTTGACAGATAAATTTCGCATGTTGGTTACTCTCATAGGCAGGAAAAAGTGAGGAGCATGGTGGGCAGGGAGGGGAGTTCTGCTCATACATTATCGACACAAAGCGGATGCAGTTGAGAGGAGCTGAGAGGTTTTTTTAACTTTTTTACAAAGCGTGTGGATGAGTCTTGGCGATAGTCTAATAATCAAAAGGGGCCAGCAGGCTGGCCCATGAAAAAGTGATGCTTAAAAACGTTTAAAAGGCTTCCCGCTCGGGGGTAGCGGATAGCCGTGAGGGGGCAGCCGCGGCTAATGGCGAGGCGTAGGAAGTTCGAAAGGTTTGCTGAACGGCCAGCGGAATTTGGCTTGCTTGCTGAGTTTGCTTGATGCGTTTTAGCTTACACTCATTCACTAACACTGCTAAACGAGCCGCTTCATCTTGAAGCGAGGCCGAGGCAGTGCTGGTTTCCTCTACAAGCGACACGTTCTCTTGCGTGGCTGCATCCATCTGTGAAACAGCGGTACTGACTTGGCTGATGCCGGAATCCTGCTCTTTAGCGGCCAGTGCCAGCGCTTGCATCATTTCGGTGACTTGCATAATGGACGTATTAATATCGGCCATGCCTTGGCCATTACGCGTGGTTTGTTCCGCTCCTTGGACGATGCGCTGTGAGATATCTTCAATCAGCCCACGGATCTCTTTGGAAGACGTGGATGTTTTCGTCGCCGAACAGCCTCACCAGATTTGATCCTTGCAGGCCCGTTTTGAAGAAGAGACAGGCAAGACCGTCAGCACGGTGACCCTTCGCCGAGCGTTACACACAGCCGAAGGCTGAACGTATTGGGGTTTCTCAGCCGTGCTGGGAAAATGATCTACTACACCACTACGGGGTCAGTGACCACCGGGACGGTCATCGACGCGTTTGACCAGTTTGTAGTACAGAAAAAAACCGATACCTTCGCTGTTGTGGTGCTCGACAACGCCAGCATGCATCGCTCGCGGGCCTTCAGGCGGAAAATTGTCGAGTGGATGTCGCACCGTGTGAATCTGGTTGACTTATCGGCCTACTCGCCGGAGCTAAATCTGATTGAGATGCTGTGGCGTCAGATGAAGTACGCTTGGCTGCCGTTGAGTGCTTACCTTTCGTTTGATCACATCTGTGAAGAGGTACACCGGCTGTTGGGTAGCTATGGAGCTGATTACGCGATTAATTTTGAATAAGTACTTAATAAGAGCACTC
>NZ_JAWJBT010000036.1:0-20102 GCF_046536035.1 Halomonas sp. SIMBA_159 | reverse complement strand
TCTCCCCATGCGAGAGTAGGTCATCGTCAGGCACTTATACCGCAAAGAACCCAGCCAATAGGCTGGGTTTTTTGTTGCGCGCTCGATACGTGCGCCGTCATTCTCCAAGCCCCGTGCGCCGCCTGCTCGGGGCTTTTTGCTTTCTCTAATCTATACAGCGATATGCACAAAGCTTCCTTGAAACAAGCGTTTTAAGAAATTAAATAACAAGGAGTTACTAGGCTGTGGTGGCGGTAGGCGTGGCGAGCAACTAGTATGGGTGGGTACCTATTATTGAAGCACCATCTCAGGAGGAGAGGCGATATGAGTACCCCACTAATGAAGAAGCTTGCACTCGCATTACTAATGGCAATGATGATGGGCGGTTTGGCCGCTTGTGACAATCAAGGCCCCGCGGAAGAGGCTGGTGAAAATATCGATGAGAGCATGGAAGACGCTGGCGATAGCCTGGAAGAGATGGGCGAGAATATTGAAGAGTCCGCTGAGGACTAAGCGAGCCCGTCGCTGATCATGATGCTATCGAGTAGCTTGAAAGAGTATCGATACAAAAACAGCCGCTAAAAAGCGGCTGTTTTGCGTTTTAAGGCTTATTGAATCGTGTGCCTATGGATCTAGGTTTATGCACCCGGATTTTGCTCAATGCCTTGCAGATACCAGGGGGCTTGATCGCGCATGCTGCGGGTCAGGTGCCACGTTTCGTTGAACTCAGTTTGCTCGCCGTTCTCGTCCAACACGCCGTGGAAGATCACGGTAGCTTCAGCGTAGCCATCATACTCGTTAATATCGCCTAGTTCGGCGAACAGTCTCACAACCTCAGTCTGGTTATTAGCAGGCTGTTCGGCACGCTCTTGGCGCAATAGGTTATAGAGCTCAGGGGTTACGTACTCCTGAATTTGACTGAAGTCGTTATTATCCCAAGCGCGTTGGAGCGTCATGAAATGCTCTTTTGCACCGCCGAGAAAACGCTCCTTATCAAACCAGTCCGGCGTGCTCTGCAAACCGCTTGCAAGGCTGCCAGGCGCTGCTGTGAAGTTACTAGTGGGTGTGTGCTGCGTCTCTTGGCGCTCGCGCTGGTAGCCTGCTGCAGAAGTGGCTGAGGCGGGGCGGCGCTGCCGCATAAACGCACGGAAAGCGAAGATAGCTAGCGCTGCGATGCCTGCCATTAGCAGCAGATCCATAATGCGCAGCTCATCAAACGCGCCACCGAAGAAGAGCGCTGCCAGCAAGCCACCGGCGAGCAAGCCTCCCATCATTCCGCCCATACCTCCACGGCGGGCAGCGGTAGCCGCGCCTGCGCCCTGTTGCTGAGCGCCTTGTGCCTGCTGTTGTGCGGGGGTGCTGGCGGGCCGGTCGGCGGAGCGTGAAACGCTGCCCATACTGCTACCACCGCCTAGCCGTCGCGCCTCGGCGTGCTCAATGGCGGCGCTAAAGCCCATAACGCTAACCAGCAGCATGACAAAGAATTGCCTTAACATGTTGATTCTCCAATAAGGATGCAGGTAATGCCAAACGCTTCTGTACGAAGCAGATAGAAAATAGTGGAGCGTCAGTTTACCGTGTAATGCCTCGCCTGAGTGATGGTGGGATTCACTATAAAGACAAAAAAAGGAGCGGAAAGTGCGTTTACATCAGACTCAAAGCATCTTATTAATGATCGATTTTCAAGCCGGTTTGCTGCCCGTTATTGAGGGCGGCGAGGCGGCAATTAAGGAGGCTGCTTGGCTGGCTGGTATTGCCGATGAATTGCAGGTGCCGATATGGCTGACCGAGCAGTATCCCGAACGGCTAGGCGGTACTGCGCCGGCGCTGTTGGATGGCTTAGGAAAACACGAGGTTTGGCAGAAGCTGCATTTTAGTGCGACGGAAGAGGAGCCGTTTAGCCAAGCACTCGCCGCGCTTGGACGCAAGCAGGTGGTGGTGTGTGGTACCGAAGCACACATCTGCGTGCTGCAGAGCGCGCTTGGGCTCTTGGAGGCGGGGTACGAGGTATTCTGGCTAAGTGAAGCCACCGCTAGCCGTCGCACAGAGGAAGCGCGCCTTGCGCGGCAGCGCGCTTGTGCCAATGGCGCGGTGGCGGTAACGGCGGATATGGTAGCCTATGAATGGCTCTACCGCTGCGACACGGCCACCTTTAAAGAGGTGCATCAGCGCTTTTTAAAGCCGCGCTCTGCTCAGGCGGTCTCATTCTACTGATATTAGCGGTCAGTTTCGCGCCGTGTGAAGACCAGCGTATCGCCTTCAGAGGCGGCGGCATCAAAACGGTAACCGGCCACATTAAAACCGGTTAGCGCGTCGGGATCATTAATGTGCTGCTGGATGATCCAAGCGCTCATTAACCCGCGCGCTTTTTTAGCGTAGAAGCTGATAATTTTGAAGCTGCCGTTCTTCTCATCTTTGAAGACCGGCGTGATGACGCGTGCGTCCAGCTTTTTAGTATCGACAGCTTTGAAGTACTCATTGGACGCCAGGTTGACCAATACTTTCGAACCGCTCTCCGCGAGAGCGTTGTTCAGTGCCTTCGTGAGCGTAGGCTTCCAGTAAGCGTAAAGATCTTTGCCTGCCTGGTTAGGCAGTTTGGTACCCATTTCTAACCGATACGCCTGAATAAGATCCAGCGGACGCAGCAAGCCATAAAGGCCCGACAAAATACGTAAATGCTGCTGGGCGAACTGGTTATCCGCTTCGCTAAAGGTCTCCGCTTCCAGCCCTGTATACACATCCCCCTGAAAGGCCTGAACCGCAGGTTTGGCGTTTTCAAGCGAGAAGGGTGGTTGCCAGTCGGCAAAGCGGGCGGCATTCAGCCCCGCCAGCTTATCGCTAATACCCATAAGCTCGCTAAGCTGCTGTGGCGAGTAAGCGCGCAAGATATCAATCAACGGCTGGCTATGGTCGAGAAAGTCGGGCTGGGTGACGTTATTGGTCGTGGAGGGTGTTTCAAAATCTAGCGTTTTGGCGGGGGAAATAACGCTCAGCATGGCGTGCTCCTAAGGCCGTGACAAAAAATTGCCGATGGGGCGATTATATCAAGCCTCGGCAATGGCCGAGGCTATCAGTGCGATAGGAGCCGTTAAGGGCAAGGGTTGGGCATACGACGATGGATATCGTCGATAGCGGTTAAGACCTCTTCATCCAGCTTTAGGCTCTCGCTGGCAAGGTTGCTTTCCAGCTGGTCCATGGTCGTGGCACCAATGATGTTACTGGTGAGAAAGCTGCGTGAGTTAACAAACGCCAGCGCCATCTGCGCCGGGTCGAGCCCGTGCTCTTTGGCCACATTAACGTACGCCTGGGTGGCTGCTTCTGCCTCTGGTGAGGTATATCGCTTAAAGCGCTCATACAGCGTCAAGCGGCCTTTTGGCGGCTGGGCACCGTTAAGGTACTTGCCGGATAGCACACCAAACCCTAGCGGCGAATAGGCCAGCAGACCCACATCTTCACGATGGGCAATCTCGGCCAAGCCCACTTCAAACGAACGGTTCAGTAGGTTATACGGGTTTTGGATAGAGGCGACGCGTGGCAGGCCCAACTGATCAGAGAGCTGCAGCATGCGCATAACGCCCCAAGGCGTATCATTAGAAAGGCCCACGGCGCGAATCTTGCCCGCATCGACCAGCTCTTTAAGCGCGGAGAGTGTCTCTTCAAGCGGCGTGGCATCTTCTTGCTCAGCGTGAGTGTAGCCCAGCTTGCCGAAAAAGTTAGTGTTACGGTCTGGCCAGTGCAACTGATAAAGGTCAACGTAGTCGGTATTCAGTCGCTCAAGGCTGGTGTCGATGGCTTGATGCAGGTGGTCGCGGCTCATCTTGGGGCCACCGCGAATATGATCTAACCCCGGCCCGGCGGCTTTGGTGGCGATAATGACATCGTCGCGAGCGCCGCGCGCTTTTAACCAACTGCCAATATACGACTCTGTTAACCCTTGAGTGTCGGCCTTAGGCGGCACCGGATACATTTCGGCGGTGTCGATAAAGTTAATGCCAAAAGCGACGGCGCGGTCGAGCTGCTCATGGGCTTCGGCTTCGCTGTTTTGCTCGCCGAAGGTCATCGTGCCTAAACAGAGTCGACTAACCTCCATTCCGGTTCTACCCAGTGGGCGTGTTTGCATGATTGTCTCCTTGCTAAGGCAAAATAATCGCTGTATTGGGGATGCTCAACATCGCCAATACCCGTGTGTGGAAGGCATGTTAGCGAGGGTCTACAAAAGCAGCAAATCAATAGGGTTGAGTCATGGCGAAGGCAGGCGTATGCTTGCCAGCCCATCGACCGGCCAAGCGCCGGTTTATCGTATGGTTAGCCGTCGCTGCAAGTGAGATGGTTAGCCGAGAGTCTCAACAGATAGGCAGGGTGGTTTGCCATGCCGCAGGCATCATCGTTGTTTACCCGGTTGGAATTTCGTCTAGCCGAGCAGCTGTTTCACACGCGTTGGTTACTACCGCGCTCACCGCGTACGCAGCGTCTTACTATGCGTCTGTTTAAACGGTGTGCAGAAGCGGGGCACCCTGATGCGCAATCTATTTATGGGCATATGCTGTTTCATCGCAGCTTATCTCCTCAGGATAAAGCTCGTGGTGCGCGCTATGTGCTGGAAGCGGCCCAGGCGGGCGATGTAAAGTCGCAGTATCAGGTAGCGCAGATTCATGAGCACGGCTGCGTTCAGTATCCGCGCCGTGAAGATTATGCGGTGACCTGGTACGCCCGTGCCGCGCAGGCAGGCCACTATTTAGCCGCCGAGCGCTTAGCGCGAGCCTATCGCTTAGGTGAGCTGGGCCTAGCGGTAGACAATGAGCAGGCCGATTACTGGCAGCGTGTGGCAGAGCGTCAGCCGGTTGTAGAGATGGCCGCCGCCTAATGCGCACGTCAGGTTGCGATACGTAAAAGAGGAAGTCAGTGTCCGAGACGCTACCCACAGTGCTAGATATTGAAGCGTCCGGATTCGGGCGCGGCAGCTACCCGATTGAAGTTGGCATTGCCCGTGCCGACGGTAGCTGCTGCGCGTTTCTTATTCAGCCGTTAGAGGAGTGGGTGCATTGGGACCCCAAAGCGGAACTGCTGCACGGCATTTCCCGCGAGCGGCTGATGAGTGAAGGGCACCCTGTGCGTCAGGTCGCGCAATGGCTAAATGATGAGCTGCGCGAGCTGGGCAAAGCGTATAGCGACAGCTGGGGATATGATAATACGTGGCTGTCGCTGCTCTTCCACCACGCAGGCATGTTGCCACGTTTTCGCTTAGAAGCACTGCGCATTCTGTTAAGCGAAGAGCAGCAGGCGGTGTGGAGCGACACCAAAGAGTCGGTGATGGCTGAGCAAGGCATCCATCGTCATCGCGCTGGCGAAGATGCCCGCCTGCTTCAGTTGACCTATCAGCGCACCCGAGCGCTCACTATCAAAGCATAGCCCTCAAAGCTGCCCTGCCTCCCGCCATGTGTAGATCCCAGTTCTCTGGTTAATCTAACTGCGCTTCTAAGGTGTCCAGCAGCTGTGTGGGTGTGGGGGCGTCTAGCAGCATATCGCGGGTTGTTTGGGCTAAAAAGCCGTGGCCGACCGTACTGTCTAGAAAAGTGAGCAGCGGTGCATAAAAGCCATCGGTATCCAATAAGCCCATCGGCTTGCTGTGCAGTCCTAAGTAGCCCCAGGTCCAAATCTCAAACAGCTCTTCAAAGGTGCCGATGCCGCCGGGCAGGGCGATAAACGCGTCGGCGTTGGCGGCCATAGTGGCTTTACGCTCATGCATATTGGGCACACGAATCAGCTCGGTTAAGCCAAAATGCGCCTGCTCTCGCTCAACTAAGTGGTCTGGCATTACGCCGATCACACTGCCGCCTGCGTCCAGCGCTGCGTTAGCAAGCTCGCCCATTAGCCCGATGCGCGCGCCGCCGTAAACCAAGGTGTGGCCGCGCTGCCCCAGGGCGGTGCCAAGCGCATGAGCCGCTTGACGAAACATCGGACTGTTGCCCTCCCGAGAACCGAGATACACACAGATTCGTGACATGTTGGAGCGTCCTTATCGCAGAAGAGTAAGAGGTGAGCGAGTGGCTGAGCGGGGCCATTTAGCCCAGGCAGCGCTGCACGTCGTAGTGCTCGTCCATCCACTGTCCAATCACATTATTACCACACAGGTGGTGGGCGTACTGAGTATGTAGGCAGCGTACCTGCTGCCAGTTGCTAATGCCGCCTACGCCGCGCTCGGTAAGCACATCGGTATAGCCTAGGCGCGCCACTTCTTCGCGCTGGGCATCGCTCATAAAGCGCCAGCGGGCAGCGACATAGTCATGGTGGCTCTGCTGGTAAGCGGCGAGAAAATCAGGCTCTTCTTGCAGGCGCTGCTCCAGCGACTTGATAACACCCACGGCTTCAATGCGGGAAATTTCGATCTTCAGCAGATCAGAGCAGAGCCAGTAGAGCGTAGGGAAGGGCTTGCCATCCACAATGGGGGCCATGCGCAACACTAACGGCGTGCCGTTAGCATCTGTGGCTGCAACGGCTTCAATACCGCGAGGTGCTCGCCCGAGCTGTTGGGTGATAATCGCCAGCTGGCGCTCGTCGGGTGCTTGGTCGGTACGAATTACCATTGCGTAGAAGTCTCACTTTCGGTCGTCTTGAACAAATTTAGTCGAGCGGCCAACGGCGCGGAAGAAGCAGCGGTTGAGCTGCTCGGGAGACGCTACATAGCGCCACTTCTCCTCGCAGTACTCGGCCGCGCGGGCCATTAGCACGTCGTAAAGTCGATTGAACGGGGCATCATAATCGTAGGGGTCTGCGCCGAACAAGCGGATATGCGGGTAATCGGCGAAGCGCTCCATAAAGTAGCGCTCAAGGTCAGCTTCCACGGCGCGGTGCTGCGCCGTGTTGTCAGGATCAATCCAGAGATTATAGCGGATAGCCATGGGTGCTCCTGGAATGCCCCGCCAGGCGGGAAAATATTAAGCCGGGGCGTTTGCGGTGTCCAAATGCGCCTCAAGCGCATCGCGTAGCGCGCCCTCAATAGGCACGGCTCGCTTTTCTTGATGGTCGTACTGCACCATCACCGTATGCCCTAGGTTGGTTAGCGTACCATGCTGCCGCGCTTCTTGGGTGACCGTAAACGAGCTGTTGCCGAGGCGCGTTAAATAGGTACGGATTTCGATATCGTGGCCGTAAAACAGTTCAGCTCGGTAATCCACTTCCATGCGCGCCATGATCAAGCGCCACTGTTTGGGGTTAAGATCCGGCGTAAACAGTTTGAACAGATCGTTGCGGGCAAGCTCAAACCATGCCGGCAGGCGGGTGTTGTTAATATGGCCTAAGGCATCGGTGTCGTAAAAAGCAGGCTCAATGGTGCGAGTGAACATGGCGCTCTCCTTATTATTGGCGGTTAACGGTATGAGACCTGCTCCAGAATTAACCCAAGCGAGCGCTTGGTCAAGCGTTACGGCGCTGATACCAAGCGGTTAACTGCATCCAGCCCAGTAGCCACAGGGTGGCGGCGAGAAAGCCCGCCAGCGTTCCCCATAAAAGCCCTAGCGTGCTGTAGGTATACGAAACGCACAGGGTGTAGCTCAATAGCGATCCAAGACCCATGGGGTAATGCTTAATGACCGTTGCGACAGGGGCATGGCCATGGCTGAAATGCAGAATGAGCAAAAACGGCAGCATGGTGACAGGGAACGCGGCCAGCGTGCCTGCCCACTCAGGGGGCAGCCAGTGGGCAATACGGGTAATGGCAAAAATAATCACCGTGGCAAGCCCCGCGCGTGCCGCGAGCGCAGGCCATGAAAAGGCGCGACTCGCCTTGCTTTTGACATCGGGGATGCGTCGGAACAGCCAGCTAAACACTACAATCGCACACAGGGTGACCAGCGTGCCGCTGAGGCGAGTAAAGTTGAACTGTGCCAGCAGGGTACTGACCGCCAGCCACGCGGCAAAACCGCCTAGTACGCCGCTCACGATGCCTTTAACGCCAGGCCGTCGGCCGGTCAGTAAATAACCAGCCCCTAGCGCCATGGTGGCGGTAAACCCGGCCAGCGTGTGCACCGCGCTTTGGGTAGCAAAGGTGGGCGATATCTCTAAGCCAATGAAAAACAGCGCCAGCGCAGTACCCAAGGGGTAGCCTGACAAAAGCCCTGCAACGCGCGGGCTTGCGCGAACAGCAATGGTGCCTAAGCCAAGCACCATACTGATAGAGAGGCCAAGCTTTGCCAGTTGCCACGTGAGCGGAACGTCTACCATGAGGCGTTTTCCTTACCTTTATTATGTGGTTACTATCATGATGCTGCCAAAAAAGGCGCTGCTAAAAAGACGCTACTGACAGGCAGCGCAATGAGCCTTTATCACCGTTTAGTCGTTGAGGCATTTTATCGTGACCCCTTCGTCAGACTCAGGCGCCCATGCGCTCTCCCCACCCCCTAAACCCAATGGCTGTGAACTGTGCCAGCGGGAGTCACCGCTGACCAAACATCACCTCATTCCCAAAACGCTGCATAACAAGCCGCGCTATCAAAAGCGCCACAGCCGCGAAGAGCGCTTAACCGCGATTGTGTGGCTCTGCCACCCCTGCCATAAGCATATTCATCGCTTATATAGCGAGCGTGAACTCGCGGACCGGTTTGCCACAATAGAGGCGCTGATGGCGGATGCGGACATCCGCGCCTTTGTCGACTGGCTGGCGACGAAGCCGCCTGGCTTCAAACCGAAATCACCGGTGCGCAAGCGGCACTAAATCTCACACTAGCCGCAGCCCTTGCTGGTCACGCCACGCAGCTTCCAGTGCGTCAGCGAGGGGGGTCGCTAAGTGGGCAGGCAAGGCGGCCTGGGCAGCGTCGAGGGAGTCAAACGAGCGGTTACGCAGCCAACAGTACGCCCAGGCGCAGGCCTCTTCATCGCTTTGCGGCGTTGGCCGGGCGGGCATCTGATTCAGCAGGAAGACGGCAGTGCGCGGTGCCCATAGCGGCATCTCGCCCTGCTGGTCCTGGCTCCACTGCTCTAGCGTGGCACCGCTGGGCGTGGCATCGGGCGTGCCGAGCTTCGCCACTCGGGCGGTTTCGGCTAAAATCAGCGCGAGCTGGTCGGCATCGGCTTGCCCTAACGAGCGCCACTGCCGCAACAGCGCCGATAGGCCCGCGCGCATCTTGGTATAAAAGTCATCTTGCGGCATGCTCAGTGTCTACTCCTGTGGAAATAAGTGAGATTTGTCATGGCGTTTGATTTTGCCACGCCCGTTGAGCGGCGCGCCCCAGAAGGACATTACGCCTCTCAAAAATGGCACCGCTATGCGGCGGATGTGCTGCCGTTATGGGTCGCTGATATGGATTTCCACTCGCCGCCTGCGGTGATCGATGCGCTCCAGCGGCGGGTGGCCCACGGCGTTTACGGTTACGGAGAAGTGCCCGCCTCGCTTACCGATGCTCTATGCCAGTGGAGTGCCCGCCACTATGCGTGGCCCATTGAGCCCGAATGGCAGCAGTGGCTGCCGGGCGTGGTGCCTGCGCTTCACCTTGCTGCCATGGCGTTGACCCAGCCGGGAGAGGGCGTGCTCACCATTGCGCCCATTTATCCACCGTTCTTGGCCGTGGCCGAGCGCACTGGGCGGCTAGCGCAACAGGCGATGTTAGCCGAGCCAGCGGCCCCTGGCGAGCCTTGGCAGCTGGATATAGCCGCACTGGAGGCGGCCATTACGCCACAAACGCGGCTACTGCTCTGGTGCCATCCGCATAATCCTACCGGTCGCGTCTGGGCGTCCCGCGAGCTAGAACAGCTGGCTGCCATAGTTGAGCGACATGACTTATGGGTGGTTTCCGATGAGCTGCACTGTGATTTGCTGCTGGATGAAGGGGCACGCCACCAGCCCTTGGCGGCCATGTTTCCTGAGCTAGCTAAACGTACGATTACCCTATGGGCACCGTCGAAAACCTTCAACTTAGCCGGGCTCACCAGCGCCTGCGCCGTGATTCCCGATGCTGCGCTTCGCCAACGCTTTGCCGCCGCCACCAAGGGCTTTCTGCCCGATGGTAATGTGCTGGGGTTAGTTGCCGCGGAGGCCGCTTACCGTGACGGCGAACCTTGGCGTCAGGCGCTGTTAGAGGTGCTACGTAGCCACCGTAGGGTGCTGGAGGAGCGTGTGGCGACATGGCCTGGCGTATCGCTTAGCGCGCCAGAGTCGACCTATTTAGCATGGCTGGATATGCGTAAAGCAGGGCTGGGAGAGTCCCCGGCACAAACGCTCTTAGAACAGGCGGGCGTGGCGCTGTCCGACGGGGCCGCGTTTGGCTGCCCTGGCTTTGTGCGCTTGAACTTTGGAACCACCGCTTCCCAGTTGGAAGCGGCGTTGGCACGGCTGGATACGCTGTTAAAAGCGTAAGATAGGCGGTTGTGCTAGTAGAGCAGGGCAAACAGCTTACGGCGGTAGGTGACGGTCAGAGGATGGTCTGCCCCTAGCGCATCGAATACCTGTAGCAGCGTTTTGCGGGCCGCGTCGTCGTTGTAGGCGCGGTCCTGCTTCATTAGCGCCAACAAGGCTTCTAGGCCAGCGTCGTACTGGCTATCGGCCACTTGGCGTAGCGCACGCTGATACTGGGCTTCGCTGTCGGTGCGATCACCCAGCGCGGCAATCTCTTCAACAGAGAGCGCCTGTTCGCTGAATTCGATGCTGGCGCGAACGCCGCGAGCAGGTGCGGCATCGCGCTCTTCTGGCGGTAAATTGTCCAGCACGCTGCGCGCATCGTCACCGCGCCCTTCAGCGAC
This sequence comes from Halomonas sp. SIMBA_159, assembly GCF_046536035.1. NCBI lineage: Bacteria > Pseudomonadati > Pseudomonadota > Gammaproteobacteria > Oceanospirillales > Halomonadaceae > Halomonas > Halomonas sp. SIMBA_159. Next base: position 9,392 of record NZ_JAWJBT010000036.1, on the reverse strand, counting down.
CAACGTTTTGGCTAAGCCAATTTGGTAAGCGTAGTGTTCGGGGTATTGGCCGATCAACGTTTGATAAATCTCCCGCGCGCCTGCGGCATCGCCAGCGCTCAAGGCTTCTTCCGCCTGCTCTTCGGGGCTGGGCGGCGCGTCGCCGGGCGCAGGGAAGTAGCGGTTCAACCATTCACGCACTTCTTTCTCAGGCAGTGCGCCCTGGAAGCTATCTACTAAGCCGCCTTGGCTAATGAGCTTCACGTCAGGCACCGAGCGCACGCCCAACTGCCCGGCGATCTCTGGGTTGGCTTCCACATCCAGCGTTGCCAGCAAGAAGGCGCCTGCATACTCCACCGCCAGTTTCTCAAGCACCGGCATCAGGTTCTTGCACGGCTCACACCAGGGAGCCCAGCAATCCATCAGCACCGGCACCTGCATAGAGGCTTCCAGTACCTGCTGAATGTTACCTGCGTTGAGCTCAATAACGACCTCTTCTCGAGTTACGCTAGGGCGCTCGCCACCGGCTGGCGCGTTACTGCTCGCAGCAGGGTCTGCAGTCATCGGGTTGCCGGTACGGGGATCAATAATGGACATGGGTAAACTCTGCATCGCATAAAAAAGGTTACCCATGATATGCAGGCAATCCCGCAGGGATTCAAGGAATGTGAGGGAAATAAAGCACCGAGCCTGACGAAGCTTTAGACGCGCTAGTACTTCGCCCCCCATCTTGGATGCGTGCTTCCTCCTGGACGTTGGGGTTGTAGAGATAGCTCCAAGCGGTACCGTGCCGGGTATTAAAAACTGCACGGTGGTAGGTGCCTGCTAGAGGGGCGTGATGGCAGGGCTCTTCCTGCTGATCGATTAGAGGGGGCTATTCGCTGCTAATCACATAAACTTCAATCAATGCACCGCGAGAGGTTGTTAGTTTGGCGCCTGGGTAAGGTTCAAGGTCATACATTGTTAGTGCGGTGGGGTAGTCATGGCCTAGGTGCGTAGCGCCTTCCAGCCAGTGATGGTTGCGTTGTCCACATTTCAAGGTGCCATATACCGCAACACGGTAGCACTGTGCTATATCACGTTGTAATTAATCCATAAAAATGGCTTCTGGGGATGCTATCTTAGCCACAGTCAGACGCGGTTACCGCCCCATCGGTCTCTTCAAGACGGGTTGAGACAGATGGGGAGCTCTCCAGAAAGTGATTAAAGACTATAAGTGATTAAAGTTTATCGTTGGGTGAAGCCCATGCGGCGTGCTGATTAAATACCTTGGCCATAGCGTCATCCAGAATACGCACAATATTGTCAATATCTCCTTCGCTAGCGATAAGAGCAGGGCTGAAATTGAGAATGTTGTTATAGCCGCTCATGCTACGGTTGGTTCGACCAATCAGTAGCCCACGCTGCTTACATTCGGCGGCAATGGCAGTGGGAATACGCTCATGAACAGGAACTTTGGTGACTTTATCTTCCACCAGCTCAATACCTGCAAAAAGTCCCATCCCCCTGACGTCGCCTATCATCGGATAGTGTTCAGCTAATGTGCGGAAACCGTCTAATAGCCGCTTGCCCATACGGGCGCTGTTATCTACTAAATTTTCGCGCTCAATGATTTCCAGGTTGGCTAATGCGGCTGCCTGGCCCGCTAAACAGCCACCGAAGGTGGAGATATCACGAAAATAGCCCAGAGTATCTCCCTCGCTTTCCTGTAGAAGGGCGTAAACGTGCTCGCTGGTGACGGTGCACGAAATGGCCGCGTACCCAGACGCAACCCCTTTGGCCATAGTGACTATGTCTGGCTGAATGCCAAAATGCTGGTAACCAAACCATGCGCCTGTACGCCCCAGGCCACAGACGACTTCGTCCATGATCAGCAGTACGTTGTGCCGCTGGCAAATGTCGCTGACATGCTGCCAGTATCCTTCAGGGGGGGGGATGATGCCTCCGCCAGCTGTAATCGGTTCAAGAATCACTGCTCCGACGGTGTCTGGGCCCTCCTGTAGGATAACGTCTTCCAGCGCTTGGGCGGCACGCAGCCCATAGTGTTCGGCATCTGGGTACTGATTGCGATACTCACAGCAGTGTGGAATAGCAATAAAATCAGGCACAAAAGGCCCGAAGTGGTCGCGTCTTTCGTTCTGCCCGGATGCGCTTAGTGTGGCAATGGTCGTACCGTGATAGTCGCGGTCGCGGTAAAGTATCTTGTGTTTTTTGCCTTGATAATGTTTTTGACTGATCTGGCGTACCATCTTGAAGGCTTTTTCATTGGCCTCGGAGCCTGAGCTTGAATAATACACCCGGCTGAACCCAGGCATCTTTTCCAGTAGGCGAGTGGCAAACCGAGTGGCGGGTTTGCTAGCCATGGAGCCGGCGAAATAGTTGAGTTCCAGCAGCTGTTGGTACATGGCATCGGCAATTTCACGGCGCCCATAACCGACATTGGTTACCCAGACCCCTCCGGCCGAAGCGTCCAGGTATTGATTGCCGTCACTGTCCCAGAGTTGAAGCCCCTCACCGCGTACAAACATAGGGACACCCTTTGCCGCTGCGGCTCCAGGCGTCAGATGGTGCCAAACATGCTGTTGATCCTGATTCTTTAGGTCTTCCAGCTCGCAGGCTTCTGGCTGTGCTGTCGGTGTGCTTTCTGTCAGCTTTATCATGATGTGCTCCTGGTTAGGTATCTTGTGTTTGACGATAAACAGAAAAGGGTGACCAGGATTGGGTCACTGGCATGACTTCAAGGTGGTTGATGTTTAGATGAGCGGGCAGATTAGCCAGCCATAAAATGGTCTCTGCAACATCTTCCGGCTGTATGGCCTCAGCGCCTTCATAGAGTTGTTGGTAAGCTTGCTGATCACCGCCTGTGCGTACTAGCGTGAATTCACTTTCTGAAAGGCCCGGGGCTAGGTTGGTAACGCGCACGCCGGTACCGGAGAGATCGCAGCGTAGGGCGTGAGAGAACTGATCGACGAATGCCTTAGTGCCACAGTAGACATTGCCGCCAGGGTACGGCCAGCGCCCGGCAATCGAACCTAGATTGATGATGCTAGCGCCCCGGCCATGGTCAATCAGAATGGGAAGAAGGGCATGGGTGATGCTGGCCAATCCTGCGATATTGGTATCAATCATCTGTTTCCAGTTATCGAAATCACAGGCCTGGGCAGGCTCGGTACCAAGCGCCAGCCCAGCATTGTTGACTAGCACCTGAACCGACTGGTGGGAGGCTGGCAAGGTCGCTACCGCATTCTGGACGGCCTGACGGTTGCATACGTCCAGTGTCAGAGTGTGAACGGCACAATATTGAGCAAGCTCCTCTTTCAGGGCGTTCAAACGCGCTTCCCGACGGCCAGTCAGTACCAGTGACCAGCCTGCCTGTGCAAAGCGTCTGGCCGTTGCCAAACCAAATCCGGATGTTGCACCGGTAATAAAAATGACGGGCATGTATATCTCCTTGAGTTCACAAAACGATAAATACACAGTGGCTCTTGCGGACAAGTGCCTGAATAGCAACCTAACGCCCTCGGTGAATCCGCACATCGCCTTACGGCATTGCAGCGCCGGAAGCTCCTGGCCACAGCTCACTCACCAGAATCCATAGCGCCATCACGATCAGTAGCGGGCTGACGCTTTTACGATACGAAACGGGTGGAAAGCGGTGGAAACAGTACTGCCCTAACCAGGCGCCCATCAGTGCAGCAGGCAATAACACGCCAGTCATGATGAAGGCTGATAAGGGCACGGCACCGTTAAAGCTATAACCGAACAGTGCTGTACTGCTGGCCGCGATAAAAAAAACGATGGCGGTTGCTCTGGCTTGGGTGGCATCCAGTGTGGTGTGCATCAGATAAAGCATTAGAGGAGGCCCACCGGCAGATGCCACTGCCATGGCTAACCCTGACGCCGCCCCGGCAGGAACCGCCATGGCCTTGTCGCGTCTGCGAGAGCGGCTTATAAGGCCCGTGGGTAAAAACGTCGCCACAGCGCCGATCAGGCAAAGCCCTGCAATAAGCAGTTTGGCAGCGTGATAAGGCAGCGATGTCATCACGAGGGTGCCCAGTAAAGACATGCCAAACATGGCGGGTACTAGGCGAGCCAGCAGTGTGCTGTCTGCCGCTTTCCAGGCGCGCCGGGCCAGCCCTAAAGCGCCCAAAATATCCAGCATCAGTACCACTACAATGACTTGTAGCGGGGGAAGGAACCAGAGCAGCCCCAGTGCCAACGTCATGGCAAAGCCAAAGCCGGTATAGCCGCGAACCCCGCCTGCAAGAAGTGCCAGCAATGTTCCCGGTAGCAGCCAGTGGACGTCTGTCATGATGTGGTTCCCCTCAGTGACGTGGTCTATGACCTTAGCGGGGAATAGTGTCTGAGGTTTAGGGCCAGTTGCGCGTGGCCGATGTGACATGACGCTGTTCAGCAGGTGATAACTGAGATAGGGGCATGATCAAGCCAAGTTAACGTGCCAGCACCTTAGCCAGGGTTGTAATCCCCGGTACGATTTGGCGCTGGGCTATGGCTTGGAACCCAAGGCGCAGAAAGTGGCGCGGAGGAGCCGCATCAAAGAAGTGCTGAAATCCGGGTTCAATCAATACACCCTGTTGAGCGGCCTGCCAAGCAAGCCGCTGTGTATCTATGTCAGGAGTAGCGCTCATCCAGAAGGCGCTGGCTCTGGAATGGCTGCAGCAGGCAAGGTCCGGAATATGGCGCTGTAGTGCTTCGCGCAAAATGTCCCGGCGCCGGTCGGTGTCGTCGATGTGTGTTCTTAGATACTTCTCGTAATACCCCTGAGCAATGAATTGAGCAACTTGATGTTGAATATTCGCTGGTGGATGACGATACATCAGCCGCCTCAACGCACGCATTTCATTAATGAGTTCAGCGTCGGCAACGACATACCCAAGCCGCAGGCCTGGCGCAAATGCTTTGGATAAACTGCTGAAATAAATGACGCGATGACCCACAGAGCCAGCTTTCATGGCGGGCAAAGCTTGTTTGTCACCATGCAGTTCTGCGTCATAGTCATCTTCTAGAATGACTTGATCATGGCGCATCACTTGCGCCTCAAGCGCTCGGCGACGAGCCAGCGTCATCCTAACACCGGTCGGAACTTGATGACTGGGGGTCACATAGAGGTAATCACACTGGCTTGATAGTTGATCAATCACCATGCCTTCTCGGTCAACATCATGGAATACCAGCTGCGCACCGCAATGCTGGAAAATATTGGCAGCTTCTTTATACCCTGGGTTTTCCATGCCGACATGGCTGTGTGAGTCCAGCAAGAGCTGAGAAAGTAGAAAAAGCGCATTCTGCGAGCCTAGGGTGATTAGAATTTCATCCTCTCTGGCAAAGATGCCCCTTCGAGGTAGGACACGCTGGCGCAACTGCTCGATCAGCAAAGGGTCGTCCTGATCAATGCAGTCATTCAGCCAACTTTTCTCTCGGGTGGCGCCCAGCAGCCGCCGAGTAATGCCACGCCATTGTGACAGTGGAAACTGTTGTGGATCTAGCTGGCCATATATGAAGGGGTAAGGGTAAGCGTGCCAGTTGCTTGGCTTTAATACGCCTTCAAAATGGCTAGGACGCTGCTTGAGTCTGGCGTTCCATAGTGGTGCATGATCAGTGGTAGTTGCATTGACGTGATGCCGTATCCTGTTTTGGCAAGAGGAACTCTGTGGCGGTCGATGTGACGCTTTCCCCGATGAATGGTCGAAATGATAGTTCGGGTGCAGATAATAGCCACTGCGTGGTCGGCTGATGATATAGCCGTCATCAGCAAGCGTTTCATACACGATAGCGACAGTGTTTCTAGATACCCCGAGTTGCTTGGAGAGCTTGCGGCACGAGGGCAGAGCCTCACTGTCAGGCAAGCTGCCAGAATGAATGGCATCAAGCAGTGCTGACCTCAGTTGTTCCTGCAGACAGCGGTCTGTGTCTTTGTGCAGTGTTAAGCCGAGAATCATAGGGTCACTCCTTTCCGTAACACTGTTGCATGCAGCAACGCTGCCTTCTCGGGCGACAGCCCGTTATGCCCATGCATGATGCGTGCCATGAAACTGTCCATATCTTGTCAGGTAACTGGCTCTAAGCAGATGGTGACGAAAATTCTAAGGTAGTGGCACGGTCAGCGTGTCCATGGCGGCTGGCAGCTTGATTGAACAATGCCTTGAGCAGGCGTCTTGCGGAGAATTCACCATGCAGCCTTTTAATCTTCTTATTGATAAATCACTTACCCGTAAGCTCGTCGCATCAACGATGCCTAGAGCCTTCAGAAGGGGCGCTGTACTAGCCCTAGGAAGCCTAGCCATGAGTGCCTCTGTGATGGTGCTGGCGGCAGATCTTCCGGAAATCGAGGAGCGTGGTTACATGCGTGTTGCCACTGAAGATAACTATGCGCCGTTCAACTTCATGGATGGCAGTGATCCGGATGGCTTTATCGAAGATGTGCTGACCGAGCTTGAAGCGTACGCTGACTTTGAAATTCGTCAGGAAATCCTGCCCTGGACAGGCTTGTTGGCTGCCGTGTCGAACGGCCAGTACGACGTGGCAATTACCGGAGCATCGGTTTCGGATGAGCGCTTGCGGGTCTTCAATTACGCGCCACCGTTTGCCTCGGCACAGCATTTTTACGTTAAGCGCGCAGGCGATGACCGTATCAACAGTGTGGCGGACCTTGATGGTATGACGGTTGGCGTGCAAGCGGGGAGTGTTCTGCTAAGCCGTTTGCCTGAGCTGGAGGCCATGCTTGAAGAAACCGGCGGTGAGCTGGGAGATGTCATGGAGTATGAGGCCTACCCGGAAATCTATGCTGACCTTGCCAATGGTCGACTGGATTACGTCATCAATTCGGCGGTACCTGTAAATGATCTTATAAGTACGCGTGGTGATGTATTCGAAGCGGGGCAGGCGGTATCCGGGCCGGGGTTTGTTGCCTGGCCGGTACCCAAGAATAGCCCTGAACTTCTTGCTTATCTGACGGACTTCATGGCTCACCTTAGAGAGTCAGGCCGCTTGTACGAACTACAAGAAACCTGGTTTGGTGAGTCGTTCGAGGAACTACCTACTACCCCAATAATGAGTGTTGAAGAGTTTCATCAAATGGCTGGCATGTAACTGCCAGTATCATTAATGAACGAGTCTTTAACGCCAATGGCTAGCGGGCTACCCGGCTTAAGGCCGGGTTCCTGTGACACAAAGAGGGGTCTCGATCATGGATAGTAGCGCTTGGGGGCTGTTGCTTCAGGGAGCATGGACAACAGCCTGGATATCTGCCGTCTCTATTGCACTTGGTGTGGTACTGGGCCTCATTATTGCCCTGATACGTTTGGCAAGGTTGCCTTTCATACATCAGCTATTGGGCACCTATATCAGTATGGCAAGAGCCACTCCGCTGGTTACCCTTGTGCTGTTTATCTTTCTCTCAGGCCCTACCTTCGGTATTAACCTGGATCGCAATGTGGCGGCCATCATGGCCTTGACGCTAAATACTACGGCGTTCAATGCAGAAATCTGGCGCTCAGCCTTTAACAACTTTTCTAATGACCAGCGTGAAGCCGCGATGGCAGTGGGGATGACACCCTGGACGTATTTTCGACGCATCATGCTACCTCAAACGGTGATCACCAGTTTGCCTAACCTCGTCAACGAAATGTCTTTTCTAGTGAAAGGCAGCCCCGCCATTGCGGTAATCGGAATTGTTGATTTGACACGTGTGACCAACCGTATTTCAGCGGTGACCTATGATCCTTTGCCGCCGATTCTGGCAGCCGCTCTATTGTATATGGCGATTATCGGATTCCTGGTATGGGGTCAGCGGATCGCTGAGCGTAAGGCAAACCGATTAGCTATGTAAGCCATTGTATTAATGCCTGATGTGTCAGGGGGGGGAGTATGAGCAACTGGGAAATTCTATGGTCGTCCCGCGATGTGTTCTGGCAAGGGTTTGGAAATACCGTCACCATCTTCGTCATTTCCGCGATTGCTGCTTTTTTATTGGGAAGCCTGCTCGTCTTTATGATGGAAGGCGCCAGGCCTCGGCTGAAGACGCCACTACGCATTTTCATTGATGGTATGCGCATGCTGCCTTTTCTGATTCTGGCGTACCTTTTCTATTATGGTCTACCCAGTCTGGAAATACGCTTAAGTGCCTGGCAGGCGGGTGTGTCAGCCTTGATTCTTTATCATGGTGCCTATTTTGCCGAAATCTTACGTGGCAGCCGGGTCACCTTGTCCAGTGGTCAGGAAGAGGCCGCAACGGCGCTGGGGTTTTCACGTCCGTCCATGTTCATACGCATTATATTGCCGCAACTCGTTCTCCGCACCAGAGGGGTGATGGGAAACCAGCTGATTATCCTGCTTAAGGACACAGCCTTTCTGGTGATCATCACCGTGAGGGAGTTAACGGCTGCTGCTAATAGCCTATCAAGCACCTACTTCATCCCTATGGAGGCCTTTATTGTGGTGATTGGCTTCTACTGGGCGATCAGTTTAATGCTTGAGCAAAGCATCCGCCTGCTTGGGCGCCTTGGTGAAAAAAGAGGTTTTAGCAATGCCTGAATATTCTGAAGTTAGCATTAACAATCTATCCAAAAGTTTTGACGGTACAGAAGTCCTCAGGGATGTCAGTCTCGATGTTAGCAGTGGCGAGGTGGTCAGTATTCTGGGTTCTTCGGGGTCAGGCAAGTCCACACTGCTAAGGTGTATCAACTGGTTGGAAGTGCCTGACCGGGGCGAGATACGTATTAACGGAGAGCGTATCGGGGTCCGTGAGGACTCCAGCAAACCGATGACTCGACGAGAGCTGGCCAAAGTACGCACTCAGCTGGGCATGGTTTTTCAGGGATTCAACTTATGGCCGCACCTTTCGGTACTCAAAAATGTGACCGAAGCACTCATCTATGTTCAAGGTTTGAAAAAAGAGGAAGCTCGGGAACGTGGTATGGGGTTCTTACAAAAAGTAGGAATGGCAGAAAAGGCGGACACATATCCGTGCACGCTTTCTGGTGGACAAAAACAGCGGGTCGCCATTGCGCGTGCGCTGGCTATGCAACCTAAGGTCATGTTGTTTGACGAACCCACATCCGCACTAGACCCTGAGTTAGTAGGTGAAGTGCTGTCGGTGATGCGTGACCTGTCGCAGGAAGGCTACACCATGATTATCGTCACGCATGAAATGGATTTTGCCCGTAACGTTTCAGATCAAGTGGTGTTTCTGGACAAGGGAATCATTATTGAAAAATCGGCGCCGGATGTGTTTTTTAATAATCCTGGTAGTGAACGGGTTAGGCGGTTCCTTGAGCTGGATAAGGCCAGCTGATATTTCATATGAGTAGTCATAACTCCTGAATTCAAACATTAAGCGCAGCACCCGCGGTTTCCAGCGCTCCTGAATACTCTCCCAGGAACACTTGTGCCGG
>NZ_JAWJBT010000035.1:0-24661 GCF_046536035.1 Halomonas sp. SIMBA_159 | reverse complement strand
TCCGGTATCAGAGAGTCACTGATACCGGAATATCGCATTGTCAGTTCATTGATGAAACTCTTAACTGACTGGCATTAACCACGAGGGTGCCGTTTTTGTTGCTTTTGAAAAGCAGGTCGAGCGTATTACTTTAGACGCTCAAACACCGTCGCAACGCCCTGCCCCATACCGATACACATGGTGGCTAAGCCCAGCGTGGTATCGCGCTGCTGCATCACGTTTAAAAGCGTGGTGCAGATACGCGAACCGGAGCAGCCCAGCGGGTGGCCAAGGGCAATCGCGCCGCCGTTCAGGTTCACTTTTTCGTCCATGGCATCCAGGAAGCCAAGGTCCTTCAGCACCGGCAGGCCTTGAGCGGCAAACGCCTCGTTCAGCTCAACGGTTTGAATATCTGCAGCGGACAAGCCCGCCGCTTTTAGTGCTTTTTTAGACGCAGGCACCGGGCCATAGCCCATGATGGAGGCATCACAACCCGCTACACCGGTCGAGAGCACTTTCGCAATCGGCTCTAGCCCCAGCGCCTGGGCGCGCTCGTAGCTCATGACCGCCATGGCAGATGCACCCACCGACAGTGCCGAGGAAGTGCCTGCGGTAACGGTACCGTTCCGAGGGTCAAACACTGGCTTCAAGTTCGCCATGGACTCAAGGCTGGCGTCGGCGCGGATGACTTCGTCGTTTTTGAACATCACTTTGAAGCCGCGCTGGTCATGGCCTTCTACACAGATAATCTCGTTATCGAAGTAGCCTTTCTCCATAGCCGCTTGAGCGCGCTGGTGCGAGCGCACGCCAAATTTGTCCTGATCTTCACGGGAGATGCCGTGCATTTTACCCAGCAGCTCGGCCGTCAGGCCCATCATCATGGCCGCTTTGGCAGCGTACTTGCTCGCGGCAGGGTTTACATCGACCCCGTGGGCCATGGGAACGTGCTCCATGTGCTCCACACCGCCGATCACATAGAAGTCGCCCATTCCCGCCTTGATGTTCGCAGCGGCGATATGCAGCGCGGTCATTGAAGAGCCGCACAGGCGGTTGACCGTTTGCGCAGGCACAGAGCGCGGAATGCCGGTCATGATCGCCGCGTTGCGGGCGATGTTCATGGACTGTTCCAGCGTCTGGTTAACGCAGCCCCAGATCACATCGTCCACTTCCGACGGGTCTAGGTTGGGGTTACGGGTAAACAGCGCCTGCATCACGGCAGCGGAAAGGTTTTCAGCACGCACGTTGCGGAAAGCGCCATTTTTCACTTTCGCCATGGCGGTACGAACACCGTCAACCACCACGATATCTCTCGGATTCAAACTCATCTTATTTCTCCTGTGGGTGGTGACTTAGGCCTGAGCGCTTGCCGTGGTGCCAGCGTAGAACTGCTCGTTATTCTGTGCCATGGCACGCAGCCTCTCGGTGGGTGCGTAAAGCGGCCCCAGCTCTTCTGCCAAACGGTCGGCCAGCGCGACAAACTCCGCCACGCCCAGCGCATCGACGTAACGCAGCGCACCGCCACGGAAGGGAGGGAAGCCAATGCCGTAAATCAGCGCCATATCGGCTTCTGCTGGCGTATCGACAATGCCATCTTCCAGGCAGCGTACGGTTTCCAGACACAGCGGCACCATCATGCGAGCAATGATGTCTTCATCCGAAAACTCTTTGTGCTCTTTCACCACTTCTTTCACTAGCGCGTAAGCCTGCTCGTCGCTGACTTTCTTCGGCTTACCCTTCTTATCTTCTTCGTAGGCGTAGAAGCCTTTGTCGTTCTTCTGACCCAGGCGCTTGTTGTCGTACATCACTTGAATAGCGGTTTTGCCTTCACGTGCCATACGATCCGGGAAGCCTTCGGCCATCACTTCGTTGGCGTGCACGGCGGTATCCATGCCGACGACATCCAGCAGGTACGCCGGACCCATGGGCCAGCCAAACTTCTCCATGACTTTATCAACGCGCTGGAAGTCGGCGCCCTGCTCGACCAGGAAGCTAAAGCCACCGAAGTAAGGGAACAGTACGCGGTTAACCAGAAACCCTGGGCAATCGTTAACCACAATCGGCGTTTTACCCATGGCGCGGGCGTAAGCCACAGTCGCTGCCACGGCCGCCTCGGAGGTTTTCTCACCGCGAATGACTTCCACCAGCGGCATACGGTGCACCGGGTTAAAGAAGTGCATACCGCAGAAGTTTTCAGGGCGTTTTAAGTTCTTGGCCAGACGGTTGATCGAAATAGTCGAAGTATTAGAGGTTAGAATCGTGTTCTCACCCACCATGCCTTCTACTTCAGTCAACACGGCGTCTTTGACGTTGGGGTTCTCTACCACTGCCTCGACGACCAAATCGACATTACCGAAATCGCCGTAAGAGAGCGTCGGACGGATGTTAGAGAGTTTTTCGGCCATCTGCTCGGTGGTGAGCTTTTTACGCTCTACCTGTTTAGAGAACAGCTTGCGCGCCTCTTTTAGGCCGAGCTCGATGGCGTCGTCCTTGATGTCTTTCATCAGGATGGGCGTGCCTTTGCTGGCGCTTTGGTAGGCAATACCGCCGCCCATAATACCAGCGCCCAGCACGGCGGTTTGCTTCACCGGCTGTGCCTGCTTCTCGTACTTGCTGCCTTTCTTTTTAACGACTTGGTCGTTAATGAACAGGCCTACCAAGTTGAAGGCAACGCTGCTCAGCGCGAGCTTGGCGAAGGATTTGGCTTCAATGGCCTGCGCGCGGGCGCGGGTCTCGCCTGCGCCCTTTTGAATCACTTTGATGGCTTCAACCGGTGCGGGGTAGTGAGGACCCGCCTTGCCCGCCACAAACCCTTTGGCAGTCTCAAACGCCATCATCTGTTCAATGGCATTGAGTTTAAGCGGTGATTTTTTCTCTTCGCGACGAGCCTGGTAATCCAGCTCGCCTGCGTTGGCGCGGTCAAGAATATCCAGCGCCGCTTCTTCTAGCAGCTCATGGGCAACAGCCGCATCCACAGCACCCACTTTAAGTGCTGCATCTGCGCGGTTTTCAGTGCCACCCGCAATCCACTCAACGGCATTGTCAGCACCAATCAGGCGCGGCAGGCGCACGCAGCCCCCCCAACCCGGCAGAATGCCCAGCTTGGTTTCTGGCAGGCCAATTTTGGCCTTCTCGCTCATCACGCGGAAATCGGTGGTCAGCAGCACTTCGCAACCGCCGCCGAGCGCCAAGCCATTGATCGCCGTCACGGTGGGGAACGGCAGGTCTTCAATCGCATTGAAGATGTCATGAACCTTGAGGTTCATCTCCACCAGATACTCTTCGCCTTTGTCGAACAGGCTGTGGAATTCGGTAATATCAGCACCGACGATAAAGGCGTCTTTGCCACTGCGGATCATCAGCCCTTTCAAACCGCTTTCGGCCTGAATCGCTTTTACCGCATCGCCCAGCTCTGCCACAACGGCACTGGATAGCTTGTTGACGGACTCATCTTTCAAATCGAAAGTGAGCATTGCGATGTCATTGCCACCCTGGGTGTCACGACGCTCCACCGTGATGGCATTGCCTTGATAGATCATCCGCGCTCTCTCCACAAGTTCGGGCTGACACGGTATTGGCGTGCCCGCCACGCATTTCATACGGTCGTTTGATTGCCTTAGCTTGGTTGAGTTGCTCGAGTACGTCAAGCCCTGACTTTTGGCTAATCTGCCCGACCAATATAGAACACCCTTCATGCTCATGTTTCTTGCGCATTTTTAAGACAAGCTGGCTAATCACATCGACTTTACTCGCTATCCCAACGATCATATACGTTTCATTAATGAGTTTTGAACGCGATGGGTACACTCTTCACTTCCGCCCGGATGGCTGCGCTGCAAGGGCACGTTGAAAGGATCGTGGAGCGCTTAAAGCCATGGAGCTGGCTATGGCCCCCCATGGCGTTTGCAGCAGGGCTCGGCAGCTTTTTTCTGGTGGATCGCCAACAGTGGCTAGGTGCGGCGTTGGCCCTGGGGCTGCTGTTTGCCTGGCTATTGCTGCTCTCTGAGAGTTTGATTGGTCGCTGGCTGGCCCACCGCGGCCACCCGACGCTTCCAAAGGGCGTCACCGCCTTTATTGCGCAGATGATTCACCAGGAAACGCTCTTTTTTACGCTGCCATTTATCCTGGTGACCACCGTGTGGAACAGCGGACAGGCACTTTTTGCGCTGCTGGTAATAGGCATGGCGATATGGTCGATTGTTGACCCACTCTATTACAAGCTCGCAGGGCGATGGCGCAGCCTCTATTTTATGTTTCATGCCCAGTGCGTCTTTTTAGTACTACTGGTCATTCTGCCAATCATGCTGCATCTCACCACAGCACAGAGCCTGCTGTTAGCACTGGTATTAACAGTCTTGGTAGCCCTGCCAAGCTTTTGGCATTTGTTAAAAAAACGCTCACTCGCTCGCTGGGTCGGCTTTTTTGTCTTAACCGTGGTATTGGCTTATGCCGCTTGGATGGGCCGCGTTTGGGTGCCGCCAGCGAGCTTGTGGATGACCAGCACGGCGCTATCCCCCGCTTTTGACACGCAGCAACGCACGCCTGAAGGCACCATGGCGCTGACCCCAGAGGCCATTCGCAGCAACGGTCTGTATGTGTATACCGCCATTCGCGCCCCCCGGGGGTTAAGCGAAACTATCTACCATGCGTGGCATCATAACGGTGCAGAAATGGACACTGTGGAGCTTGCGATTAACGGCGGGCGCGAACAAGGCTATCGCGCATGGAGCCACAAGCAGAACTTCCCCGAAGACCCATCGGGGGAGTGGCGGGTCGATATTATGACGGACGGTGGCCAGCGGCTGGGCCTGATTCGGTTTACTGTGTCGGAGGATGCTGACAAGGCAACCGTCGCCGATAGCACCATTCAGCCTAGCGGGCTGAGCGCGCTTAATTTACGTCATTTTATCCCTGGAAAGAACGGCACTCAAAGCGATTCATCAGAACCCGAGTAACAGAACGCCTTGCATTCAGCGGCGCGGGTTATGACAATTCGCCTACTTACACTTTTTGGTAGTTAGTTACCTATGGCATCAACTATTGGTTTTCGTATTGCTCGTTTGCCCCACCTGTGGCGCTCGATTCTAGATCGACGCTTAGCACCACTGGGCTTAACTCAAACCCGCTGGGTGACGCTGTATCACCTGTGGAAACTGGGTGAAGGTAACCCCCAGTGTGATTTAGCCCGAGCCATTGGGGTCGAAGCGCCGTCACTGGTGCGAACGCTAGGGCAGCTCGAAGAGCAAGGATTAGTCGAGCGTCGCGCTTGCGACAACGACCGTCGCAGCAAGCGCATCTATCTCACCCCAGCGGCCATGCCGTTACTAGAACAGATCGATAGCGTGGTGCTCGCCGCCCGCCAGGAAATGCTGGCAGGTCTTAGCGAACAGGATTTAGATCAACTGGATAAATGGCTTGCGCTGATCGAAGCCAACGGTTTAACCATCCAAGCCAGGGACCAGGACGGCCCCACAGCTTAGTTGCTTTTACTTGCCTTTTTATACCGCGCCACCTGTATCCAACGGTTTTACAGGTGGGCGGTCTGACAACCCGCTGAGCGCCTCTTTCAAGGGCTCAATATCTGTCAAATACGTGGTAAAACGCTCAGCGGTTTGCGACTCCCACCACCATAGTGTCAACGCGTACTCATTAGACTCCAGCACTAACGCATCTTGAGGCAGACGCTCTAGCAGCGTCTGCAAATGCACAGTTGCCGATTCCGGCAAGGGTCGCAGCGGTGCAATACGCCAACGCCAGCCTGCGTGGTAGGGCTCTAATGCTTCGCTGGCGTTGGTATCGCGCACCAAAACAAAATCTGGGCCGGGGGTTTGCTGAGCATAGTGCCAGCGGTAAGCCGGCATCGTTCCTCGAAAATGATGCAAGGGCGGCTTGGCTATTTTGACGCTCACTCCCTGCTGCGCTGCGCTTGAACGCAGTGCCATTTGCCGTTTTTGCCGCGGACTAGGCTTTAGCCACATGACCGGCGCAATCACAAACATCAGAATAAAAACGATGATTAACCATTCCATTGCAGCATCCACCCTCTTTCTTCAAACTGAACTAGCGATTTCAAAAAACCATGATCTAGGTCGTTGTTAAGTTGCAGCCACCCGCCTAGAGTGAAAGTATCGAACAAAGGCTTTCTTTGTTGCACACCGTCAAGGAGATACGCCATGAGCTATCGCCACATTCTGGTTGCCGTTGACCTAACCAAAGATTCACACAAAATTCTTGAGCGTGCGGTCGCCATTGCTGAACGCAACAACGGGGCCAAAATATCCATCATGCATACCCTGGAACCCTTGGGTTTCGCCTACGGTGGCGATATCCCGATGGACCTTACTAGCATTCAAGACCAGCTAGATGACCATGCAAAGAAGCGTTTAGCTGAAATCGCCGCGCCCCATGTAGAGCCAGCTGATCAGCACGTGGTGGTGGGCATGCCAGATACCGAAATCCACCGTTTTGCTGATGAGCACAATGTTGACCTGATCGTGGTCGGCTCCCATGGCCGCCACGGTTTTGCACTGCTGCTCGGCTCGACCTCCACCGGCGTACTGCATGGAGCACAATGCGACGTGTTAGCCGTACGCGTCGGCAAAAAAGGCGAAAAGAGCGACGAGTAACGTACCTAACGCCAAAGGCCCCTCTCGGGGCCTTTGGTAGCTAACGCGACGGGTTATTCGCCGTTGGCCATCGCCTCAAGCTCCATCCAACGCTCCATCGCCACTTCCAGTGCCTGCTGCACCTTCTCTAGCGCTTGCAACTTGGCTGTTACCGCCGTGGCATCCTGCTGATAAAACGCCGGGTCGCCTATCTCCTGCTCAAGCGTCTCTACGTCACCCTCTAACCGCTCAATTTCAGCGGGCAGCGCATCTAGCTCACGCTGTAGCTTGTAAGAGAGCTTAACGGCTTTTTTAGCCGGTTCCGCCGCTGGGGCTGGAGTAGCTTTCTTAACGGCCTCGCTGGTGGGCTCGGTTTGCTGACGCGCCGCGCCTTCCCACGGTGCAGGGGGCAACTTACCGCCCTGGCGAATCCAGTCGGTATAGCCGCCCACGTATTCACGCACGCGCCCTTCGCCTTCGAAGGCCAGCATGCTGGTGACCACGTTATCCATAAACGTTCGGTCGTGGGAAACCAGCAGCAGAGTGCCATCAAAATCAAGCAGCAGCTCTTCAAGCAGCTCCAACGTTTCCATGTCTAGGTCGTTGGTGGGCTCATCGAGCACCAGCACGTTAGCGGGCTGAGTAAACAGCTTGGCTAACAGCAGGCGGTTGGACTCGCCCCCGGACAGCGCTTTCACCGGCTGACGCACGCGATCTGGAGTGAACAAGAAGTCCTGCAGGTAGCTCATGACATGGCGATCTTTACCACCCACGCTGACTCGGTCGCTACCTTGGGCGACGTTATCGTAAACCGTTTTTTCCAGCTCAAGCCCGGCACGTAACTGGTCAAAATAGGCCACTTTCAGGTTAGTGCCTAACTGCACGCTGCCTTCGGTAGGTGCCAGCTCGCCGAGTAAAATCTTCAATAGCGTGGTTTTACCCGCACCGTTACGGCCAAGGAAGCCAATACGATCACCGCGCATCACTTCTAGGTTCACATTGCCTAGGATGACATCATCCCCGAAGCGCTGCGTAACGCCCTTCAGCTCGACAACCCGCTTACCGGTACGCTCGCCGCTGTCCACGGTGAGATTGGCGGTGCCCTGGCGCTCGCGGCGCTGGCTGCGCTCGACGCGCATTTGTTCAAGCTCACGCACCCGGCCTTCATTACGGGTACGCCGAGCCTTCACGCCCTGGCGAATCCAGACTTCTTCTTGCGCCAATTTTTTATCAAAGAGCGCATTTTCACGCGACTCCACTTCCAGCTCGTGCTGCTTGCGCTCTTGGTACTCGGCGTAAGCACCGGGATAACGGCCCAGTTTACCGCGATCCAGCTCCAGGATATTGGTGGCAAGCTTTGACAGGAACGCCCGGTCGTGGGTGATCAGCAGTACCGCGCCGTTAAAGGCCAGCAGCTGCTCTTCCAGCCACGCGATGGTGTCCAGGTCCAGGTGGTTGGTCGGCTCATCGAGCAGCAGTAAATCGGGCTCGGAGACTAATGCGCGCGCCAGCGCCACACGACGACGCCAGCCGCCGGAAAGCGCGCTCATCTCGGCTTCTGGTGGCAGACCCAGCCGGGTTAACACCACGTCGATACGCTGATGGAACGACCAGCCGTCAATGGCTTCAAGACGCGTTTGCAGCGTCGCCATGCGGTTCATATCCGGGTCGGGGTCATTGATGAGATGCTGATATTCAGAGAGCAGCTCGCCCGCTTCCGGTAGGCCTTGGGCGACCATATCAAAAATCGTCATGCCCGAGGATTCAGGCAGTTCCTGGGCCAGCACGCCGATTTTCAAGCCCGGGGCACGCCAGATGGAGCCGTCGTCGGCCTGAATATCGCCCGCCACCAGCTTTAGTAGCGTGGATTTACCGGTGCCGTTGCGCCCGACCAGCGCCAGCCGCTCGCCTCTTTCAACCGTTAGGTCGGCGCGGTTAAGCAGTACTTGGGTGCCGTAAGCGAGTTGCAGCTGTTCGAGTCGTAACAGGGTCACGCAGTGTCCTCCTTCGTCGTGAGGCGCACAGTGTAACGCATGCATCCGAATTACGATGCACCCTTGTAGAGCCAAGCCCAACAACGTGCTAACGTCACAGGCTAATTAATAACAATAAAGCGGTGTTGAAAAACACGGGCAAGGTGAAATCACCGTGACAGTGACGGTCTCCATGCATTTTGTTAATGAGTTATTTCGTGGCCTAACCGCTGCGGGGCAACCACCCACCCGCTATTTAGAACGAGCAGGCATTTCACCCTTTTTACTCAGTGCTCCTAATGGGCGCGTCACCGTTGAGCAATTTGCTGAGCTCTACCGCCTGCTGGCCGTTGAGCTAGACGATGAAACACCGCGTTTTTTCTCACGCCCTTTACGCTGCTGAACCCTCAAGCTGCTGTGCTTAAGTATGCTAGAGGCACCTACCCTGCAGGTCGCCCTGCATCGCTATACCCAGTTTTTTCGCATACTTCTGGATGATTTTGGCTACAGCTTTACGATTGAAAACGACTTAGCGCGTCTGGCGTTGGAAGAGCATGCGCCGCTGCAGGGCAGCCGCATCTTAGTCCATGAGCTGATGCTAAAACTTTTCCACGGCATCGCTTCCTGGATGATTGCTCGCAAGATACCGCCCGTTTTAATGGAGTGCAGCTACCCGCAGCCCGCCCACAGCGCCGACTATCTCTATTTTTATCCGGGAAAAGTGAAGTTCGACCAGCCACAAACGGCTGTTTACTTCGATAAGTCGCTCTTAGAACACCCTATTCGGCAAACAAAGCAGCATTTGGGGGCTTTTTTACAACGCGCACCGGCGGATTGGTTTTATGTCTCGTTTGAAGACCGCTTAGCCACCCACCGGGTGAGAGAGCACCTCAGCCGTCACTTGCCGGAGGCGTGTACCGTGCAAGAGGTTGCCGAGGCGCTGCATGTCTCTGTTCGGACGCTATCAAGGCATTTACAACTCGAGGGTACGCGCTTTCAAGCCGTTAAGGATGAGTACCGGCGTGACTACGCTATTCAAGCGCTGACCCGAAGCCAGCGGACGCTATCTTCCATCGCAGAAACGCTTGGTTTTGAGGACTTAGCCTGCTTTAGCCGCGCCTTTAAGCAGTGGACAGGCAACTCCCCTGCCGCCTACCGTAAAGCACAGGCGACAGGGTGAGAGGTTCGCGCTTATATCTCGGTACGAATGCGCTTTTTATCTAACTTGCCGACGCTGGTTTTGGGGATTTCATCGACGATACGAATCAGAGAGGGAACGCCCCAACGATTGAGTTTGCCTTGCGCCACAAACTGTTCCATAAAGCCCTGGATAGCCTCTACGGTAGGCGGCTGTTTGAGATCACTGGGTACCACCAGCGCGGCCGGGCGTTCTCCCCACTTATCATCTGCCATGCCTATCACCGCCACTTCGGCAACACCCGGACACTGGCTGATATAGCTTTCCAGCTCCAATGAGGACAGCCACTCACCGCCGGTTTTAATGACATCTTTAATACGGTCGCTAATCGCCAGGAAACCGTGCTCATCCAGAGAACCCACATCTTCGGTATGCAGCCAGCCATCTCGCCATAGCTCCTCACTACGCGCTTCTTCTTTATAGTAAGCCTGGGTTAGCCACGGGGCTTGGACACGCACCTCCCCGACACTTTTGCCATCGTGGGGGAGCGGCTGTCCGTCAACATCGACCACCTGGAGCCTTACAAACGGCACCGGCAGCCCTGCTTTACAGCGCCACGGCAACTGGCTTTCAAAGTCAGCCTCGGCGACCTCTTTGGGTAAAATATCGGCCGTGAGCAGCGGGCACGTTTCCGACATACCGTAGGCACTGCGGGTATCGATCCCCAACGCCCAGGCACGACTTGCCAGTGCCTGAGTTAGTGCGCTGCCGCCGACCAAGACTTTCCAACCGGTTAAATCCACCTTCTTTGACGCTATCGCCTCGGCACTGACCACCATATTAAGCAGCGTCGGCACGCAGTGAGAAAAATCGACCTTTTCGCTGACCAGCAGCTTCACCAGCATCTCAGGCTCGTATTTACCCGGATACACCTGGGTCGCCCCTAACAGCGTGGCCGTGTAAGGGACTCCCCAGGCGTGAACGTGAAACATCGGCGTAATGGGCATATACACCTTATCTCGGTTCAGCAGCTCAAAACCGGGGGCTTGAAACGTGCTGGCCTCGCCTAACGTGTGCAACACAAGCTGGCGGTGGGTAAAAAACACCCCTTTAGGATTACCCGTTGTGCCGGTGGTGTAGAACAGAGTGGCCACGCCATTTTCATCAAAAGAGGGGAAGTCGTAATGGCTTGGTTGCTCAGCCAGCAGCGCTTCAAACTCCCCCACCAGGGGTAGCGACGTAGCCACCTCCTGCGGTGCTTCCTGGCAGAGTAGGTAACCGCGAATGTTAGGCAGTTGATGCGCCAGCGGTTCCAGCAGGGGCACAAAGTCTTCATGCACCAGCACAAAGACATCTTCTGCGTGCTCCATGGTGTAAAGAATCTGCTCGGGTGCTAAACGGACGTTCACCGTATGCAGCACCGCACCGATCATGGGGATGGCGAAAAAGCACTCCAAATAACGGTGGCTGTCCCAATCCAGTACGGCCACCACGTCTCCAGCCTGAACGCCCTGTGAGGTCAGTAGGTGGGCCAGCTGATGGACCCGCTCTTGAAATCGGCGGTAGTCGTGGCGGCTTTGATCGCGATACACAATTTGGTTGTTGCCCGCCATGCGCACACCGGACTCCAGCAGATCCTTGATCAGCATGGGAGGGTTGGTGGCAGAGGACGTAGAAGGAAGCAGTTTTGGCGTTATCGTCGACATAAGACATACCTTTGATTGTTGTTAGATACCTGGGGCGGCTTAACGCTCGATCAATAGCGCGATACCTTGCCCACCGCCAATGCAGAGCGTAATAAGCCCATAGCGCCCCTGAATACGCTCCAGCTCATGCAGCGCTTTTAAGATTAAGATAGCGCCTGTCGCCCCCACTGGGTGGCCAAGAGCAACCGCCCCGCCATTGGGATTTAACTTTTCCAATGGAAAACCAAGCGTCGATGCCACCGCCATCGCTTGGGCCGCAAACGCTTCATTGGATTCAATCACATCGATATCGTTGATCGTAAGCCCTGCCTGCTGAAGGCAGCGCTTGACTGCTGGAATAGGCCCTAACCCCATTAGCGATGGTTCGACCCCCGCCGTGGTGGCCACCCGCAGCCGAGCACGTACCGTCAGCCCCCGCGCCTGTGCCTCTTCGGCATGAGCCAAGACCAGCGTAGCCGCGCCATCATTAATACCCGAGGCGTTGCCAGCCGTGACCACGCCGTCGCGTTTGAAAGCAGGTTTGAGACGCGCTAAATCGCCAAGTTCAACGCCCTCACGGACATGCTCATCACGGGCAAAGGTCAGCGTTTGCTTCCCTTTGGTCACCTCAACTGTAACGATTTGAGTATCAAAACGCCCTTCTGAAATGGCCTGCGCTGCTTTTTGATGGCTATCGAGGGCGAACTGATCCAACTGCTCACGACTCAGCCCGTACTGCTGAGCAATATTTTCAGCGGTGATCCCCATATGGCCACTGCCGAACGGGTCGCTAAGCACGCCGAGGGTTAAATCTTGAATGGCGCAATCCCCCATACGGATGCCGTTACGCGCCTGGGGGGCTAACACATAGGCACCACGGGACATGGTTTCGGCACCGCCTGCTAAGGCAAGTCGGCTGTCGCCTAAGGCAATTTGCTGCGCAGCTGACACCACCGCTTGCACACCGGAGCCGCACAGCCGATTGACATTAAAGGCACCGGCTTCTTTTGGGACGCCTGCATTGAGCGCAATATGGCGGGCCAAATAGGCATCTTCAGGGCCGGTGGTGATAATATGACCGTACACAGAGTGGTCAATGTCATTGCCTTCCACCCCTGCTCGGCGCAGCGCTTCTATGGCCGTAAGGGTACCTAGCTCATGCGGGGCAAAGGATGACAGCGCCCCACCAAAAGCGCCGATGGCCGTGCGTGCACCACCCACAATGACTACGCTATCCAGCTGCATATATGCTCCTTGTTAACAATACTCAGGTCCTAACATCACAGGTCCTTGCATCACGGGGCCTTGCCCAGCAGCGAACGCGCGATCACCTCTTTCATGATCTCGGAGCTGCCGGCGTAAATCGTTTGTACCCGTGCATCCAGATAAAAGCGTGAAATGGGGTACTCCTGGGTGTAGCCGTAGCCACCAAACAGCTGCAAGCAGCGATCAATCGCATGGCACTGCAGTTCGCTCAGCTGTAACTTGAGAATAGCCGCATCGGTGCTACTCATGATGCCCTGTCGATACCGTTCGACGCACTGATCGAAATAGGCTCTTGCCATCTCCAGCTGGGCTTTAATCTGCGCCAGCGTAAAGCGGGTATTTTGAAAGTCGGAGATTCGCTGGCCAAAGGCTTCCCGCTGGGTGACGTACTCAAGCGTTAGCGCTAGCGCACCTTCTATCGCCCCCAAAGCTTGGGCCCCCACGCCCAAACGCTCCCGGGGCAGCTCTTGCATGAGGTAGCGAAACCCTTCGCCCTCTTCACCTAATAGCGCATTAGCAGGCAGTTTCAGTTGATCAAAAGCCAGCTCCGCCGTGTCGCTAGCGTGCTGGCCAATTTTTTTGATCGGCTTGCCTCGAGAAAATCCGGGCAACGACGTGTCCACCAAAAACAGTGAGACCCCTTTTGCGCCAGCCCTGGGGTCTGTTTTCGCGCATACGATTACCAAATCAGCCACTTGGCCGTTGGTGATGAACAGTTTGCTACCGTTGAGCAGCCAACCATCGTCTATACGCGTGGCTCGGGTTTTCATCGCCGCTAAATCACTGCCTGCATGGGGTTCGCTCATGGCAATCGCCCCTAAGCAATCACCTTGCGCCATGCGCGGCAGCCATGTCTCTTTCTGTTCAGGCGACCCCAAGTTCTGCACATAGGGCATGACGATATTGGCGTGAATGTTGTAAGCACTGGCAAGGCCACCAAAACCTTGGCGAGATATCTCCTCAAGTGCCAGTTGGGTGACGGCAATGTCGGCCCCTGAACCGCCATACGCTTCCTCTAGATCAATGCCTAACAGCCCCGCGCCACCCAGCGCCTTCCATAAAGAGCGCGGTATTTCTCCTACGTCTTCCCACTGCGGGTAAAACGGCGCCACTTCCTGTGCTAAGCAGCGGGTAATCATGGTGTGAAAAAGCGCGTGTGTCTGCTCGTCCATCATGACTCCTTAAACTCTTGGCGCAGGTGGCGCTTTAAAATTTTCCCTGCCGTGCTTTTCGGGAGCGCGTCAGTAAAGACAATCCGTTTAGGCACTTTATAGGGCGCCACAATGCTTTTGGTGTGATGAATCAGTTCCTGCTCGCTCGCCTCCTGCCCCTCTTTCAGCACCACCACTGCCGTAATCGCTTCAATCCACTTCTCATCGGGAAGGCCTATCACGGCGACCTCAGCAATCGCAGCGTGCTTAAAGAGTGCCTCTTCCACTTCTCGGCTAGCCACCAACACACCGCCGGTATTAATGACGTCTTTAATACGATCTACGATATATAGGTAACCCGCCTCGTCGATATAGCCGACATCTCCTGAGTGAAACCAGCCGCCTTGAAAAGCTTCAGCGGTCATCGCGGGCTTATCCCAGTAACCCACCATTAGCTGCGGCGATCGATGCACAATTTCACCATGTTCACCAGGGGCAACGTCGTTCCCTTCTAAATCGACAATACGCGTTTCTACCGTAAGGATCGGGCGGCCCGCCGATGCTGGGCGCTCTGAATGCTCTTCAGGTCGTAAAACGGTCGCCAAGGGCGCTATTTCGCTCTGGCCGTAGCAGTTGTATAAGCCCACGCCAGGAAAGCGCCGCTGCATCTCTTCTAGTACCGGTACCGGCATAATAGAGGCACCGTAATAGGCTTTTTTCAGGGTAGAGAGGTCGTGCTGGCCGAACTGCGGATGGCGTAAGAGGCTGATCCACACCGTCGGCGGTGCAAAAAATGAGGCAATCTGGTGCTGCGCAATGGCGGCTAAGCAGCTGTCTGGCATTGGCGCTTCCAGAAGAATAACCGGGGCACCCAGCAGTAACGCGGGCATCAAAAACACGTGCATTTGTGCCGAGTGGTAAAGCGGCAACGCGGCTAACATCGCCTCACTGCCTTTAATATCCAGCTCCACCATGCACGCCATATACTCTGCCATTAACGCCTGATGGCTCATCATCGCGGCCTTGGGCGCGGCGGTCGTACCCGAGGTGTAGAGCAACTGGGCAAGGCTACTGCCCTCTAGCGCTACGTCGGGCTCATTCCTGGAGTGGATCGACCCGACGCTAGCTAATACGTCGAAGCCGCCAGGCTCCACAGCATGCAAGGTGCCATTCACCGTCAGCGTGATTGATTGAGTGGCCTCGCGCACTTTGTCAGCAAGTGAGGCATCACTCAGCATTCCCTTGGCGCCTGACTGCTGCAAAATGTAGCCAAGCTCTTCACTGCTCAGGGCAAAGTTGACCGGGACATGCACAAGCCCAGCCTTAACCGCTGCCAGCCAAGCAATCACATAGGCGTCTGAGTTTTTTCCATAGACGGCGAGGCGGTCTCCCGGGACAAGCCCCGCCTCTAAAAGAGCGTTAGCCACTTGGTTAGCGGCCACGTTGAGGGCTTGATAGCTCCATGAACGGTCAGCAAAGCGAAGCGCAAGCTGCTGGGGGTATTTGCGAGCGCTGCGGTTAAGCGCAGCGCCAATGGTATTACGGTGGATTGAGTTGGTAAGCGTCATGCTAAGTCCTTGTTGTTATTGTCTAAAAGGCTTCAGCGATGAATTAACCCGTTACCAGTGGGCAGACACTTTCTGATAGCGGCCGGAACGCCTCCTCTGCTGGGATAGTGCGCACGACGCGGAAAAGGTCATCTGCATCGACCGACTCTTCTGGCGTTTTCACTTCGACGAGATACATATCATGCACCATACGGCCGTCTTCACGGATATAGCCATTTTTGGCAAAAATATCGTTAATCGGCGTATCGGCCATCTGCTGGCGCACCGTCTGTGTATCGTCGGTACCCACCGCTGCAATGGCCTCTAGATAGTGGCGCGTGCTGGAATAAATCCCGGCGTGCACCATGGTCGGCATGCTGCCTGTGCGCTCACGAAAACGTTCTGCCCAGGCCCGCGTCTCTTCGTTAAGGTCGTAATACCACGCCTTGGTAAACTGCAGCCCTTGCGCATTCTCAAGACCAATACTGCGGATATCGGTACTAAACAGCACCATACCTGCCAGCACCTGACCGGCCTGCGTAATACCAAATTCACCCGCTGTTTGTACGGCGTTAATGGTGTCGCCACCGGCATTGTTTAAGGCAATGACATCCGCGCCAGAGGCTTGCGCTTGTAACATGAACGATGAGAAATCGTTATTGGGGAATGGGTGACGAGCGCGGCCTACAATGGTTCCGCCATTTTCAGTCACTACACGTTCAACGTCCGCTTCAAGCGCATGCCCAAACGAGTAGTCAGCGCTGAGTAGGTACCAGTTTTTATAGCCCTCTTGCGTAATCGCTTTGGCGGTACCATTGGACATTGCCCAGGTGTCATAAACCCAGTGGATATGATTAGGCGAGCAGTGCTCATTGGTAACACCGGATGAAACCGCGCCATTCACTAGGCCCAGCTTATCGGCCTCTTGCAACAAACTTACTGCCGCTAATGTGACCGATGACGCCACCAAGCCTGTGACCATGTCGACGTTGCGCTCGTCGATCCATTCACGTACGACGCTAGAGCCGACATCGGGACTATTTCGGTCATCGGCACTAAAGACAACGATATTGGCACCCTGCACGCTACCGCCAACATCTTCTATCGCCATATGAATGGCATCCTCGCCAAGCGGTCCGATAGGGTCACGGTAAACACCTGACATATCAGCCAAATAGCCAATCCGAATCTCATTATCAGAGATGCCTTCATTGGCCGTTACCTGAGGCGCGTAGACCGCGGAAAGCACCGCTGCGGATAGTGCTGTCATTGCGAAGCGACGTGATAGCTGCATGATATATACCTGTCTATTGTTGTTATTAAGCCAGTATTTACTGTGCATTTATGCGATGAACCACCTGCATAGTAAAAGTAAACACTCGGCTTCTGTTTACCTAACAAGCCAGTTTTTTTGCAATTCGTGCCATTCGTACTGTTTGTGAACGGTAGGAGTATTAGTGGTTGTGGGCCGCCAGCGT
The DNA here is from genome assembly GCF_046536035.1 of Halomonas sp. SIMBA_159. Taxonomy (NCBI): domain Bacteria; kingdom Pseudomonadati; phylum Pseudomonadota; class Gammaproteobacteria; order Oceanospirillales; family Halomonadaceae; genus Halomonas; species Halomonas sp. SIMBA_159. The sequence continues at coordinate 7,842 of NZ_JAWJBT010000035.1, read as the reverse complement.
TACAATAGCGTTAATGACACATGGCGGAGGAATACAGTTTGGCAAGCACTGAGGCCGATACGTTTTTACCCGAAGCACTGCAATTTCGCCCTGATACCCCATTAGTGGATATTGGCGCGAACCTGACCCATGAAAGTTTCCAGCGCGACCTGGGAGACGTGCTGGCGCGGGCCAAGGCGGCCAATGTCACAACGCTTATCGTGACCGGCACCGATGTCGCCCACGCAAAGCAGGCCGTGCAGATGGCTCAGCAGTACACGGGGGTCTACGCAACGGCAGGCGTTCATCCCCATGATGCTAGTGGGTGGAACGACACGGTCGCCCAAGAAATGCGGCAGCTTTACCGTATGCCGGAGGTCGTGGCAGTTGGCGAGTGCGGATTAGATTTTAATCGCAACTTTTCAACCCCAAAGCAGCAGGAGCATGCGTTCGAGGCCCAGCTGGCTCTGGCAGCAGAAAGCGGCCTGCCGCTGTTTTTGCATGAGCGGGATGCTGGCAAGCGAATGCAAGACATGCTGCGCAGTTGGCGAAATGATATTAGCCAGGCGGTTATACACTGCTTTACGGCAGACCAAGAGACGCTGCATGGCTATCTTGATTTAGATCTGCACATTGGTTTAACGGGCTGGATATGCGATGAGCGCAGAGGCCATCACCTGCGTGACATGGTGCGTGATATACCGCTAGACCGCCTGATGGTGGAAACCGACTGCCCTTACCTACTGCCCCGCAATTTGCCTGCTAAATTGAAGGGACGCCGCCACGAACCAGCGCTACTGCCCTGGATTGTTAAAGAAATAGCCCGCTGGCATGACGTGAGTGATACCGAGCTTGGCGCGGCGACCACTCGCACCGCCCAGCGTTTTTTCCGAATTAAAGCGGACGCTTAAAAGGAGCAACTGCGTGGCTGACTATCCTGGATTTATTGCCATTGAAATAGGCGAAGATAATGGCTTGCCGCTCTCTATAGCGTGGTCGTTACCCGACGGACGCATCAAACAAACGCTGATCCAGCCGGACGACAGCTGGATCACCGAAGATAGCAATGTGATGGGCGCTTATAGCATTGAGGAGTTAGAGAGCTTAGGCGTCAGCCCTCTAGATGTGATTCGTGAATTAGAGAACGACCACTTCTCTGCCACGCTGTACACCAGCGATAACGGTGAAGATGAGGCCGCGCTGGCGCGTTTGTTTGATACCTACGGCCTGGACCCTTTTGTAGAGCTGGCGCCCGCACAGGTATTGTACGATCAGCTCAGTTCTAGTGAATGGCACCGCCTGCGTAGCGAGATGTTTAACGACCTGGGTTTAGAGCCGATGCGTCCGGAGCACGAAATTGAAGTAATGCTCTCACTGCACCAACAACTTAATGAAAAAGATTAAGCGCTAACCTCAGTGGCTTCTAGCAGCGCTCTGCCTGCAGCGATTGCCTGTTCCAGCGTATCGCCCTGCTGATAGTAGCGCGCCAAGGCTAAGTAAAACGCATTGGCGCGTTGCGGCAACCCTTCTGCTAAATAGCGCTGCGCCCTGGCCTCGACTCTCTGCGCAAAGGCATCCCGGTCTACCTCTACTTCGCCTCCTAGGTTATCCACGCTCACGTGGAAGGTACGCCCGCAGGCCTGGGTGAATAACCGTTCCAGCGCCTGAGGAGCAATTTCAGCATTTTCGAACGCCTGCTGCTCTTGGGCGTTACGACCATCGGGCAAGTACCAATAGCCATAATCTTCTAGCAGTCGCCTTTTTTCGCCCGCAATACACCAATGGCTGATTTCATGTAGCGCACTGGCAAAGTAACCACGCGCAAAAATGATCTGATGATAAGGCGTTTGATCGGTGGCCGGTCGATACAGCGGCTCATCGCCACCCTTGACCAAACGCGTTTGGCAATGCGCCGCAAAGACGCCATCAAACAGCGCCATAATATCGCCCAGGGTCCAACGCTCTTGCTCTTCAATCACCATATTGCCACTTTTCCCATGCATTTCGCGCAGTATACCCGCTGTGGCTTAGCCAGCTAAAGAGGAGACAGCAAAGCGCAGCGACTCCTGCTACTCTATCGGCCTTTCTTAGGTCTCTTTGCTAAAGGGGAACCATACCTTGGGCGGCTTCACTAGCGATATCAAATCCATCTATTGGCCAGAAACTCGCACACTGGTCGCGTTGGCTCTGCCTATTTGCGGCGCTCAGCTAGCCCAGGCGGGCATGAGCGTTGTCGATGTCATTATGACTGGTAGACACAACGCGACGGACTTAGCCGCTGTATCGGTTGGTTCTAGCCTCTGGATGCCGCTCATGCTGTTTATGACTGGCACGCTGATGGGGCTAACGCCTATTGTGGCGCACTTACTGGGCGGCCAGCGCAACCACGATATTCGACCAGCGGTGCACCAAGCGCTCTGGGTGGCCTTGGCATTAGGCTTGATAGCCGCCGGCTTATTATGGGTCGCCGTCACGCCCATTTTTGAGCTGATGAACGTACCCCCTGGCGTTGCACAGGAGTCGGCGGCTTATCTGAGCGCCGTTGCCTTTGGGATGCCTGGGATCGCGCTTTTTCAAGCGTTACGCGCCTTCTCAGATGGCATGAATCACACCCGCCCTGCTCTCTGGATCAGCCTTGTCGGGCTTACCGTTAACATCCCCTGTAATTACTTACTGATTTACGGCGGCGAAGGGTTGGTCAGCCTATTTGGCACGATCACTCCAAACATCTTGCAGCAGATCCCTGCGCTGGGTGCCTTTGGCTGCGGCATTGCCACAGCTATCTCCATGTGGACCATGGCCATTGCTATGGCCTTCTATACACGTCGCGGTACCACTTATCGCAGCGTATCGCTTTGGAAGCGGTTGACGCCGCCTAATTTGGCAGGCATCCGTGAACTCGTAGTGGTGGGTGTCCCCATCGGGGTCGCCATTTTTGTTGAAGTCACTCTGTTTACTCTGATCGCGCTATTTATTGCCAGCTTTGGTGAAGTGACTGTGGGCGCCCATCAAATCGCGCTCAGCTACACCACTATCTTATTTATGCTGCCTATGTCGCTAAGCATGGCACTGACAGTTCGAGTAGGTAATACAATGGGCCAGCGACGCTTAGCCATGGCACGTAAAGTTGCCTGGAATGGCATTACGATTAGCGTCATCGTCGCGGCGATCAACAGCACGCTATTGTGGTTTACGGCCCCAACAGTGATTTCGCTATACACGTCAAATACTGAGATTCAGGCATTAGCATTAACTATTATCGCGCTAGCGGTTATTTTTCAGCTGTCGGATTCTCTGCAGGTAAATTTAGCAGGGGCCTTACGAGGCTACAAAGATACGCGCATTGTCATGGTCATTACCGTGCTCTCTTATTGGATTGTGGGCTTAGGAGGGGGCCACTGGTTAGGAACCTATGGCTTGGGAGGTGTGTCTGAACCAATGGGTGTACACGGTTACTGGATTGGGCTGATTGCTGGTCTCAGTACAGCCGCGATATTGCTGGCTTGGCGATTAAAAAAGATCAGTCAACAGGAGTAATCCATGCCTCCCAAACAACGTTGTGGCATGTGGCTAGCTGCTTCGGCGAGCCTATTTCTGGTGGGATGTGGTGACAACAGCGCCGACCAAGCCTGGGCAGGCTACCATCAACAGCTGGCGGATGCCCTCAATCTTCCTCCACCTGAACGAATAGATCCGCGAAATATTGATGCTTTTCCTGAACGCCAGCAGCGCTTAATCGAGGTGCCAGAAACGCGTGATGGCATGCTCAATATCTATGCACTTCGCGAGTGCCAAATTACTTCGCTGATTGCCGCACGCAACAATCAGCTCGGCCGTGTTGCCCCACCGAGCCAGCAGTGGCTGTACGAGCGCACGCTTTGGCAGCGGCTAGATGCCTGCTGGAATAGCGAGGTGCCAGAGGGATTGAGCGACGATGACAAAACTCGCCTAGCGAGTTTAACGGCGTTAAAAACCGAACAACTCCCAGCAGTAAGTTGGAACGCGATCTTTGACTCTGAAGAGTGGGAAAAAAGCTTCTCCCGAGCCAGCAGCCCGCTGCCTGCTCAGCAGCAGATCGATATTTCCGATCAGCTGGAAGCTGCCCAGTACCTTGAGCGGATGGTGGCTGAGCAATTCAACCTTAGCTGGGAGCAAGATTCATCACGCCTCGAAGGTCATCTTAAAACGCTGCAAGAGCGCCCTTTGACTGCCGAAGTATTGCGCACTTTGCTACTTGCCGAGCAGCGTCTCAGTGAAGCAAATGAACTTTTAGAGCGCGCACCTGCCCAGAGTCGCTGTTTATCTGTTAACGAACCTGCTTGGTTAGCCACCCTGACGCAGCAGTCTGAACAGTGGCTGACCCACGTCAATCAATTAATTGACGTTCACCCTATTTCCTCCCCTGAGGCTATTACGGCCTATCAAACCTCGTGGCTCTCTATGAGTAACCCTGAGGCACCTTGGCTACAATTTCAGAATGCTTTGGAAGAGCACCAGCAACTAAAAGCGGCATTTTCTGCCTGTGATGTCGATTAAAAATCATGTTTGCGCTTAACCTTGCGGTCAAGCTGTGCTATTGGTGAAGGAAGCGGCAGGCAGTAAACGCTGTCTGCCAATGTCGTGACCACGCAGTACAAGGAGGGACACCATGGGCGCACCCCTGTCAACTCGCTCTGCCCAGGTCATCGACCTGGAAACCGTGCGTCAGCGTCAGCAGGCGCGAAAGTGTTTAGTTCGTTTAGCACCAGAGCTAGATGGCTTAGAGATGGTCTACCAGCTCGCTGCGAGTCCCGACACCTACTACGGCCTGCCCATTCTTGCCTGGGGGCTTAGGGAAGATGGCAACGTTGTGGGGCTAGTTCCTTGGATGGAGTCGCTGGCGGCCTGCCATGAGCTGGATAGTCATGAAAGCGGTTTCTTCGTCGGCTACCGAGACCCTGAAACCGACGAAATCTTCGAGCTTCCCCCTGACCACAAGTACGATGAGCTAAGCGCCGCTGCCAGCTATTTTGAGTATGAGGCTTCTAGCGATATCACCTTCATTCAGCAGCTCCCTGATACTCTGGGCACACATGCACTCTGCATGAACCACCCTAATGCGCCATGGCACATGAAGCCTGTGTACGGATGGCGGCTGTATAGCGATGGCAGCATAGAAGCGATGGTGGCAGACGAACAAAAAGCCACCATGACCCCCATTCTACTGGGCGACAAGTGCTTGTACGACGCGCATTCCCGGCATCAAACCGTCTATTTCTTCCAACGCCATATTGCTAATCGCATTCTGGAAGAGGATCCAGCCACGCTTGAGGCACTCGCCATGATGGTAGTGCCGAGTAGCGATCACGCTTAGCGATAATAGGCAAGGCGCTACACCCTTAGTCGGTGAGCGCCTTGCTTTGGCTCCACAAGATCACGCTAAGCGGATAAAGTAGACATACTGATCGTCTGCGATATTTTTATCTATCAGCTCATGCCCTAAAAATTGACAAAATTTGGGCACATCGCGCGTAGTCGCAGGGTCAGTCGCCACGACCTTCAATACTTGGCCTGCCGTCATATCACGGACTTTGTTATGCATCAGCATAATAGGCTCAGGGCAATACAGCCCGGTGGTATCGAGTGCAGCATCAAACGCGTGGTGGTCATCGGTATTATCAGTCATCGACTCTCTCGTTTAGGAAACAGACACTATGATAAAAGTCATCATTGAACGACGCATTATGCCCGGTTTAGAAGATGAATATGAGCAAGCAGCGCGCGAAGCAATGCGCGTTTCACTGGGCGTCAGGGGCTTCGTTGGTGGTGAAACTTTGGTTGAGCTTGGCCACACAGACCGCCGTTTAATGATTACCAAATGGCGCGATTTGCGCGCATGGAAAGAGTGGCACGCCAGTGAAGAGCGCGCCATGGCAATGCAGCGTATTTTACCGCTACTCACCGAAGACGAAACTATCCGCATTTATGAACCAGGCTACTAGCCCAACGGCGGATACCCGCCCAGGTTAGTGAGCCAGCCTAACGTATACCGTCACCTCTTCCCGATCGTGGTAGAGGTGGCGACAACGAATAGTGGCTCTCACGCCCGCGGTCGCTAACGCTTCTTCCAACGTTACCAAGCAACGCGTTACTTCATCCCAGCGCTTTTTCATCGGTAATTTGAGGTTAAAAATAGCCTCACGGCACCATTTGCGTGTTAGCCAGCGCTCAACCATGGCCAACACGCGCACCGGCTTGTCGACGATGTCACACACCAGCCAGTCCAAACGCTGGGGCGGCTCCCAGGTAAAACCATCTTCACGCAGATGATCGATCTGACCGGTGGCCATGAGCTGTTTGTCCATTGGACCGTTATCAATGGCGTAAACATACATACCACGCTGCACAAGCTGCCATGTCCAGCCACCTGGCGCTGCACCGAGATCTGCTGCCTGCATATGCGCAGCTAAACGTTCATCCCACTCGTCCCGGGGGATAAACTCATGCCAAGCTTCTTCAAGCTTTAACGTCGAACGGCTAGGCGCGCGCGAAGGAAAACGCAGCCGACGTATCCCATTGATTAACTCGCTGCGGTTATCCGGAAAGCTCATCCCTAGCTGCACACGATCGCCATCGGTCCAGAAAATATGTAGCCGTCGAGCACCCGCCTTGCCTCGCAGGGCACCGCGCTTTTTCAACATACTCTGCAGTGGCTTTGTGAGTGCTTTGATCAAGCCAGCAAGCGCTTTACCATCGTTGGTATCCGGCGTTTCATGCCAGATCTCTTCAAAACTCCAACGGCTCGCCTTTACTTGATCCAGTATAGCGGTGAGACGATCATCCCGGGAGAGTGTTAGCGCAGGCAGCGCAGCCAGACTTTGTCTTGCAAATATAAGACGCTTAAACGCAGCCTGACGATGCAAATCGTTAATCGCCTCACCATCCTGACGCGTTAAACTTACCCAGCCCTCTCCTTGCGTAGGCTCGCAGATAATCTCCTGCTGCTTCGCATGGTGTTGCATTTCTGCCAACGCATCGCTTTCAAAGCCCGGCCGACAGTAAACTAGCCATGACGTGGGTACCGTGTCACTCACCTTTCACCTCAAACATAATATGCCACCAATAGACACGAACGTACTTAAAAGCTTTGCTCGCGCTGCGGCATGCATCATAGCACTTTCTATGTGCCTCGCTCTAAGCGTGCGTCGTCTTTTACTGAGAAGTGGCGTACACTATCCAAATAGTCCTTTCTTTATGGAGAGGGCTTTTTTTATGCCATTCAACACCATTTGTATAACAACGCAGCCAGCCTTTTGCTACTGCGTTTGCCAAGGAGAGCATCATGGGGCAGCGTCCTCCCCTTCTAATCAACCGGCTTGATGCAGACCGTCTGCAGCGCCTGATTGATGCAGCGACTGAAAAGGATCAAATGGTGGCTGAGCTACTGCAAGATGAGCTCAGTCGCGGGGAAGTCGTCGATCCCGAAGAAATCCCTGATAACGTTGTGAGTATGAATAGCCAAATTCAGTTTACCGATCTCACGCGTAATCAGCAGATGATACGTACACTGGTTTACCCGCACTCTCTGGGTAACACCCAAGACGCCATTTCCATTATGGCGCCCATTGGAGCTAGCCTGTTAGGCCTAAAGGTAGGCGATACTATCGATTGGCCACTGCCCAACCAGCAGGCAACTCGTTTACGGGTAGACGCCATTCTTTGGCAGCCAGAACGCGAGAAACAGTACCACCGCTAATCGTTTAGCAACCTATCTTAGCCGCTCCTAACGGGCGGCTTTTTTATTGCTGATACTCCGCGGGCGTAATACGTCCACAGCAAAAAGCCCCGAGCAGGCGGTGCACGGGGCTTGGGGTTATGGTGCGC
>NZ_JAWJBT010000034.1:0-26986 GCF_046536035.1 Halomonas sp. SIMBA_159 | reverse complement strand
GGCTCCTCGAGCAGGACTCGAACCTGCGACCCAATGATTAACAGTCATTTGCTCTACCAACTGAGCTATCGAGGAACATCATTTGCTGTTGCGTTTGAACCAGAGCCTATCACTTATCAGCCTCTACTTAAAGTAATCTAAGTAGTTGTCCTAACAAGTGTTTTGGCTCCTCGAGCAGGACTCGAACCTGCGACCCAATGATTAACAGTCATTTGCTCTACCAACTGAGCTATCGAGGAACTGCTCAAACACGGTGCGTAGTATACTGATTGAAACGCTCGGGTCAAGTATCGATTACGGGGGAATGCCTAGCCCCTGGTTTCGTGTATCCGTATAATGCACGCATTCAACGGCCGCACCAATCGCTGCCCAACCGTTATTTCATTCATCCCTCGTCTCCCCCGACGACCCATAGATGACAGGTACCGATGGCGAAGAAGCTCTTCATCAAAACGCACGGCTGCCAAATGAACGAGTACGACTCCTCGCGTATGGCGGACCTACTCGGCGAATCTCACCAGCTGGAGCTCACCGATAACGAGAAGGAAGCAGATGTGATTCTGCTGAACACCTGCTCGATTCGTGAAAAAGCTCAGGATAAGGTCTACCACCAGTTAGGCCGCTGGAAAAAGCTCAAAGACGCCAATCCGGATCTTGTGATTGGCGTAGGCGGCTGCGTGGCCAGCCAAGAAGGTGAAGCGCTGCGTAAACGCGCTCCTTTCGTAGATATGATTTTTGGCCCGCAAACCCTGCACCGGGTGCCGAAGATGCTCGACGCCCGCGCCAATAATCAAATTGCGGCGGTGGATGTCACCTTCCCCGAAATCGAGAAGTTCGACCACCTGCCGCAGCCCAAATCTGATGGTGCCACGGCGTTTGTGTCGATCATGGAAGGCTGCTCGAAGTACTGCACCTTCTGCGTGGTGCCTTACACTCGCGGTGAAGAGGTCTCTCGCCCGTTTGAGGCGGTGATGGATGAAGTCATGCACCTAGCCGACCAGGGCGTGCGTGAAATCAACCTGCTGGGCCAGAACGTAAACGCCTACCGTGGCGACAACGAAGACGGCGACGAGATTGACCTTGCCGAGCTGATCGCCTGCATCGCGGCGGTGGATGGCATCGACCGTATTCGCTTCACCACCTCTCACCCGGTGGAGTTTACGGATAGCTTGGTAGACGCCTATGCGGATATTCCGGAGCTGGTGAGCCACCTGCACCTGCCGGTACAGTCTGGCTCTGACCGCATTCTGAGCGCCATGAAGCGCGGCCACACGGCGGAAGAGTACATCGAGAAGATGGAGCGTATCCGCGCTAACCGTCCGGATATCAGCTTCTCCTCTGACTTTATTATCGGCTTCCCCGGTGAAACAGAAGAGGATTTCGAGGCCACGATGGATCTGATCCACCGTATCGGTTTCGATCACTCGTTCAGCTTTGTGTATTCGGCGCGCCCCGGCACCCCGGCTTCCGGCTTGCCGGATGACACCCCTGAAAGCGTGAAGAAGCAGCGCTTGGCGATCTTGCAAGAGCGCATTCTTCAGCAGGCCGCGCAGATTAGCCGCCGTATGGTGGGCACTACTCAGCGCATTCTGGTTACCGGGTTTTCTCCGAAAGACCCCGGCCAGCTCTCTGGGCGTACCGAGAACAACCGCGTGGTGAACTTCCGCGCCGCCAACCCTACCGAGTTAATCGGCTACTTTGTGGACGTCGAAATCACCGAAGCGCTGCCTAATTCGCTGCGTGCTGAGCTTGTGTCTGCCGAGCGTTATTAATCGGCGTCTTATCCTAGGTAATTGCCCCGGCACCGCCGGGGCAGTAAGCTGAGTCTCACATACATCAACTGACGGGTTTCTTACTCTTGAGCCAGCCATCACCTCAGGCCAATCGCATTATCACCCTAAGCCTTGAACCCAATGATCCGCAGCGTCTTGCAAGCCTATGCGGCCAACAGGACGAGCATCTAAAGCTGATTGAAAGCCGCCTGGACGTGACGTTGCGCAACCGGGGCAATGTATTTCAGCTGGCCGGTGCCGCTAACCGTATTAAAGCGGCGGCTAACGTGCTGGAACACCTCTACCGTGAAACCGCTGCCGACGAGCTTTCGGCGGATACCGTGCATCTGTTCCTCCAAGAATCCGGGCTTGAAGCCCTGGAAGAGGAAGACGATGGCGAAGGCGGTAGCGATGAAGTCATCATGCGCACGCCGCGCACCATGATTAAGCCACGCGGGCTTAACCAGCAACGCTACGTGCAGAGCATCCGCGAGCACGATATCAACTTCGGCATTGGGCCAGCGGGTACCGGTAAAACCTATCTGGCCGTGGCCGCTGCGGTAGAAGCGCTCAATCAGCAAGAAGTGCGCCGCATTCTGCTGGTGCGCCCAGCGGTGGAAGCCGGTGAGAAACTGGGCTTCTTGCCGGGCGACCTTGCTCAAAAAATCGACCCGTACCTTCGCCCGCTGTACGACGCGCTGTATGAAATGATCGGTTTTGAGCAGGTGGCGAAGCTGATCGAGCGTCAGGTGATCGAGATTGCTCCGCTGGCCTATATGCGTGGCCGTACGCTGAACAACTCCTACATCATTCTGGATGAGAGCCAGAACACCACGCCAGAGCAGATGAAAATGTTCCTGACGCGGATTGGTTTTGGTTCCACCGCCGTGATTACCGGGGATATTACCCAGGTCGACTTGCCGCGTGGGCAGCGTTCGGGCCTCTCGCAAGTGCTCGACGTACTCAAAGAGACCCCCGGAATCGGCGTGACGCACTTTGCCGCGAAGGACGTGGTGCGCCACCCGCTGGTGCAGCGCATCATCGAAGCCTACGACGAGTTTGAATCGGAGCAGGAAGTGCAAGAGCGCGCCCGCCGTGAAGCGCGCCAGCAAGAGCGTGAAGCGCGTATGCACGCGCTAGAGCGCAACAGCGAGCGTTCTGGAGAAGCCTACCGATGAGCGAGATCGTGATTGATCGGCAGGCGGCGATTGATGAGCCACTGCTACCCTCGCTTGAACAGCTCACCCATTGGGTGGGCTGTGTCTTTTCTCGCCACCCGGATGATGACCGCTTAGAGCTCACCATTCGTTTTGTGGATGAAGAAGAGAGCCAAGCGCTGAATAGCGACTACCGGGGCAAAGATAAGCCCACCAACGTGCTCTCCTTTCCCTTTGAAAACCCACCCGGCATTACCCTGCCGCTGCTGGGCGACCTAATCATCTGCCACGCCGTGGTGGCACAAGAAGCCGACGAGCAGCAGAAGCCCCTGGCCCATCACTATGCTCATATGGTCGTACATGGCACCCTGCATCTCATGGGTTACGATCATATTGATGAGCAGGAAGCCGAAGAGATGGAGCAGCTAGAACGTGAGCTGCTGGCAACGCTTAATATTCCTGATCCTTATCACGTGTAAGCTGCTACCCTGAGCCAGCCTAATGTTTAGGGCATGTTTAGGGTGGTGTTGGCTGCCACTCAGTGATAAAACGATGACGTGTAAATACGATCATCCGTTCGTAATATCTTATTCGTAACACCTTATCCGTAACTGAGAGATTTGACGCAATGAGCGAAGACCGATCGAGCAACCCTAATCAAAAATCATGGCTCGAGAAACTCTTTGGCGCCCTTTCCGGAGACAACGACGAACCCAGCTCGCGGGATGAGCTGATGACGTTTTTACGCCACACCGCAGGGAAACTGAAGCTGGACCAAGACGCCATCATGATTATTGAGGGCGCACTGGATATCAGCGACCAGCAGGTGCGTGAAATCTTGATCCCACGCTCTCAGGTATCGGCGATTACCCTTGATCAAACGCGGGATGATTACCTGCCCCTGATTCAGGAAACCGGCCACTCCCGCTACCCGGTAGTGGGCGAAAACCTGGACGACGTGAAGGGCATCTTGCTGGTCAAAGACCTGCTGCCGCTGCTCTCTCAGTCTCAAGAGAGCCGCGATGCGTTCAAACTGGAAGACGTGCTGCGCCCCGCCATGTTTATTCCAGAGTCCAAACGCCTGAACACGCTGCTCAAAGAGTTCCGCGAAACCCATAACCACATGGCCATCGTGGTAGATGAGTACGGCGGCACGGCGGGCATCATCACCATTGAAGATATTCTTGAGCAAATTGTCGGGGATATCGAAGATGAGCACGACACCGATGAAGAGGACGATATCCGCACGCTGGAGAACGGCCACTTCGCGATCCGCGCCCTCACCCCGATTGAAGACTTCAACGAGCGCTTTGGCACCGAGTTCTCTGATGACGAGTTCGACACGGTGGGCGGCCTTGTGATGCAGCAGTTTGGCCACCTACCCGGCCGTGGCGAGCACACCAGCTTAGGCGGCTGGCGGTTTGTGATTCTGAACGCCGATAACCGCCGGATACGGCTGCTTGAAGCCTATCGCGACAGCACCGCGACGGAAGACGAAAGCCAAGACGACTAGCCTGTCGCCCTCACCTTGCCTACCTCACCCTGCTGATAGGATATCGCCATGGGGTTTACACCCACGTTGACGCTTCAGCTGCTAGCCGCCTTGGTGGCTGGCGGCTTTACGACGCTTACCGCTTCCCCGTTTGAGCTTTGGTGGCTTGGCCCTGTCGCCATCGGCCTGCTGTATGCTGGGCTGCACACCCTAAGCCCTGCCCAGGCCGCGTTAAAAGGCTGGCTGTATGGCGTGGCGCTGTTTGCTAGCGGCACCTCATGGGTTTATGTCTCGATTCACGACTACGGCTATACCGGTGTGCCGCTCGCGGTCTTTTTAACCGCGCTGTTTGTGAGCGTACTGGCGCTGTTTTTCGCGGGCACGTTCTGGCTCTACCGGCGCTTTATTGGCCCCCGCTGGGCGCTGCTCACCTTCGCAGGCGCATGGGTGCTGGGCGAAGTGCTGCGCACTTACTTGTTTACCGGCTTCCCCTGGCTGCTGGTCGGTTCTAGCTACGTGGACTCCCCGCTGGCCAGCTGGGCGCCCGTTGGGGGTGTGTACTTACTCTCGCTGCTGGTGGTGCTTACCGGCACGTTAGGGGCGGAACTGCTGCGCCGCCAGTGGTGGGCGGCGCTACCGCTGGCGGCTATCTGGCTGGCTCCTTTCGTACTGCCCAGCCAATGGACAACGCCCGTTAGCGAACCCACTCGCGTCGCGCTGCTGCAAGGTAACCTGCCCCAGCTGTTAAAATGGACCCCTGAAGGCCAGCGCACAGCGGCCAACATTTACAGCGACTTAACCCGCGAAGTAGCGGATGAAGCGGATCTGATCTTATGGCCTGAAACCGCGCTGCCCATGATTGATAGCCAAGCACGGCCAGTGCTTGAGCGCGTGCAGGCCAACCTGCCGCCTGAAGCCGCGCTGCTAACGGGCATTGTTCAGCTCGATGAGAACAACCGCTACTTTAATAGCGTGATTGGCGTGGGTAACGTGGAAGGCAGCTACCAAAAAGAGCACTTGGTGCCGTTTGGTGAGTACCTGCCGCTAGAGAGCGTGCTGCGTGGGGCCATCGACTTCTTTGACCTGCCGATGTCGAGCTTTAGCAAAGGCGCATCTGAGCAGGTGCCCATGCAGGCGGCGGGCGTCGCGATTGGTAACGCCATTTGCTACGAAATTATCTACCCGCAGCTCGTCGCACAGCGGGCAGCCGATAGCGGTGTAATCGTGACGGTTTCCAACGACACCTGGTTTGGTGCCTCCATTGGCCCGCACCAGCACCTGCAAATGGCCCGCCTGCGCGCGCTGGAAAATGGCCGCTACGTGGTTCGCGCCACCAGCAACGGCATCACCGCGATTATTAACCCCCGTGGTGAACTGGTAGACCGCGCCCCGCAGTTTGAAACCACCTACCTCACGGGCGAGTTCTACGCCATGGAAGGGTTAACGCCATTCACCCGCATGGGCAGCTGGCCCGTATGGCTGCTGGCGGGGCTGATGCTGGTTCCAGGCTTACTGCGCAGGCGCTAAGCGTTGTCCGTTAATTAAGCAACACTTTCACCCCAACATCTGCTGGATGCCTATTGTTTGGCAAGATGTTGGGGTAAAGGACCCAACCAGCTAGCAAAGCCGTTGTCCCCCCTTATCACTTAAACGCAAATAACCATTCACCGCATAGCGGTTATTAGTATTACGTTACTGCGTAAAAGCGTCTCGTAACGCTGTTTCAACACGAATGCTCTCTATTTGAAAACAGCGCTTGTACTTCCCTCCCTCACTATGGTTTAACGTTAATAACACATAGATTAAGGGTGGTGAGAGTGAATATCTCATTCAAACGGCTATGCACCTCTATCATGGTGATGGCTGCAGCCTCGGTTAGCCTCTCTGCCGCTGCGCAGCCACTGTCACTCCCCACCGCTTGGCAGCAGCTGCGCGAACAAGACGACGACGTTGCCGCTGGGCAAGCCGCTCAGCAAAGAGCGGCCGCCCTTCTCTCTTCAAGTAGCAGTTTGCTTCTTCCACAAATCGACTTAATCGGCTCCTACACCCACTTAAATAGTCCCATCGAAGTGGATGCCTTAGCGCTTAACCCGTTAACCAGCGCAGCGGCAACGGTTCCCGGCCAGCTGTTAGTCGATTTAATTGGCGGGCCTGAGGCCTTTACCACCCCGGTAACTAATCGCAATATCGCCAGAAGTTCGCTGGCGATGTTTTGGCCCCTGTATACCGGCGGAAGAATCACCACGGCGCGGGACTTACTCTCACTGGAAGAGCAAGCGGCTGCCTTGTTACTTGAAGAAGTCTATCGCGTGCGCTTTATGGAGTTAGTGAGCACCTACTATGGGTTGGTGATGGCCGAGAGAGCCCTAGCCACCCAGCGCCAAACGGAAGCCACCCTAGGCCACCATTACCGTTCCGCCCAGGCGCTGGAGGATCAATTCCAAATTGCGCGGGTAGAGCGGTTAGCAGCAGAAGCCGCCTATGATCGCGCTCGCATTACTACCCGCGCCGTAGAAGAGCAGCGCAATAGCGCCCGGCAGGCGCTGGCCTCGCTCGTTCATCATGCCAGTACCCAGCCCTCTTTGGCGGCGCACTCTCCCTCGCTGCTGGCGCCTAGCTCTCCGCTTTTTACGCTACGTGCACTGCCGCCTATGGATACGTTCAAGCCAGGGCTTGCGGACCACCCAGGGCTTAGGCTGCTCGCCAATCAAAAAGCACAGGCGGAGAGCGTCGTTGACGCAAGCCGCGGGCTGTATCAGCCGAATGTGTTCATGTACGGCAGCTATAACCTGTATGAAGATGACTCGGTGGCCAGCGACCTCACGCCCGATTGGCTAGTAGGGGTTGGCGTTAGCGTGCCGCTGGTGGACCGCAGCGGGCGTAGTGGCAAAGTGCAGGCCGCCGTTAGCACTGTTGTGGAATTAGACCACCGCCAGCAGGCGGCGGCGCGACGGCTAGAACTGCTGCTTGACCACCAGTATCGCGAGGCTCAGCAGGCGCTGAATGAGTATCGCGACCTTGCCAGCACCGTTGCGTTAGCAGAAGAGAGCCTGCGCTTGCAGGAACTCGCGTTTGCAGAGGGCTTGGGCCGTGCGTTAGACGTGATTGATGCGCAGACGTTTTTATCCGCGACACAAACACGCCGAGATGCAACGGCCTTTCAGTTTGTCGTCTCGCTGGCACAGCTATTAAGCATTACCGGCCAGCAAGAGGCGCTGTTTGACTACCTTAGCCAGGGAGAGCCCATCCAGTGACTACTCGTAAACTCCTCCTGCTGGCCATGTTGGTGGTGATCATAGGGGCCATTGCCACGGTGTTTTGGCGTACGTATCGCCCGCCCACGCCGCAACTGCAGGGGCAGATAGAGGCACGCCAATATATGGTCTCCTCCAAAGTCCCCGGTCGCCTTGCCGAGATTGACGTGCGACGTGGCGACCGCGTCGCCGCAGGCGAGCGTATGTTTCGTATCGACAGCCCCGAACTCGAAGCCAAATTGACCCAGGTCGATGCGCTAGACACCATCAGCCGCTCGTTAGCCCAAGCGGTGGAAGGCGGCACTCGGGAAGAGAAAATAGCCGCGGCGCGCAGCGAGTTTCAGAAAGCTCAGGCGGCTGAAAGCATGGCGCGCACCACCTATGAACGTATTCGGGTGCTGGCCGACCAGGGCGTAGTGGCGCGCCAGCGCTTGGATGAAACCTTCACTTTGCTGCGCGTGGCGGAGCAAACACGCGTTACTGCCGGTGAAATTTTACGCTTGGCCGAGGCTGGCCCGCGTGAAGAGGCACGCACCGCCAGCCGTGCAGGCGAGGAGATCACCACTAGCCTACGGGAAGAGATCAACGAATTACTTGAAGACTCCATGGCCTTTGCGCATCACTCTGGGGTGGTAAGCAACGTGCTGCTGAATACCGGCGAGCTGGTGCCTCAGGGCTTCCCGGTGGTGATGATCACCGACCTTGATGACGCCTGGGCGCTGTTTAACGTGCGCGAGGATCTTCTCCAACGGGTGCCGCCAGGGGCGGAGCTTGAACTGACGATTCCGGCGCTTAACCAAACCGCGCTGTTTCGTGTGACCCATATTGCGGCGCTCGGCGATTTCGCCACGTGGCGGGCCACCGTGCCAGGGCGTGGATTCGATATGCGCACTTTCGAGGTGGAAATGCACCCTGTTGCGCCGGTGGCGGGGCTAAGGGCTGGCATGAGCGTGCTGCTCGAACTACCCGACCTTGAATCAAACACCCAACATGGCAACGAATAACGTTACTGGCTGGCAGGCGCTACGCCGCCAGCCTTGGTTATTGGCACTGGTGGGTTGGCTACCGCCCGTGCTGACACTGCTGTTAATCGCCATTTTTGCCCTAGGCACGCCACAGTCGCTGCCTATTGGAGTGGTGGATTTAGACCACACCGCTGAAGCCCGCGCACTGCAACGCCACCTAGATGCCAGCCCCGCGCTGGATGTACGGCACCCCTATGCCTCGCCCAGTGAAGGTGCCGAGGCACTGCAACGCGGCGATGTGCTGGCGCTGCTGATTATCCCCAACGATTTTGGGCGCGACTTACGGCTGTCGCTAAGCCCGGAGGCGGTGGCTTTTTACAATAGTCAGTACTTACTGGCGGGCAAGTTCATTGCCTCTGCCGTCACGCAATCCAGCATGACTTTTGCCGCAGAAACAGGCGTGGCACTTCGGTTAGGGCAAGGCTATGCCCTTCCTGAAGCGGTGGCTGCGGCCGCACCTGTGCGTCCACAAATCACCGCGCTGTATAACGCGGGCATGAGTTACGCGCTGTTTTTGGTCACGACGATTACCCCTGCCTTATGGCAAATCATGATTGTTGTCGCCACGCTCCTCACCCTGTACTGGCGTTTAGAAAACGCCCCGCTGCCTGACGGCTACCTCGCCAGAAGCCACGCCCTTTGGCAGCTGCTCATGCCTATTTCGCTGCTGCTCTGGTTACAAGGGCTAATCACGCTAGGGCTATTTCACTATTTTCTTGGCTGGATCCCGGAGGGCTCCGTTGGGTGGTTAATCGTGGGCATGGCCCTGATGGTGCTGGCGATACAAAGCATGGCGATGCTGATACTTGCCGTGGTGGCCAATAAAGTGCGAGCGCTGAGTTTATGCGCCGCCTACCTTGCCCCAGCGTTTGCCTTTATGGGCATTACCTTTCCACGTGGCGATATGAATATGTTGGCTCGTCTCTGGGGAAATTTAATGCCCTCCACCCATTACATTGAGCTGCAGGTCGCGGTGGCCGACCACGGTGCGCCGCTCGCCACGCTATTGCCGCCTTTACTCACCCTGCTGCTCTTTCTCATTCCGCTGCCTTTTGCTATTCGGGCACTACCCAAGCAGCTCACCGTCGACCCTACCGAGCAGGTATCCTCATGAGCGATTGGCGGCGCTTTTGGCAGGCATGGCGTGCTGAAATAACCCATATTGTGGCCGACCGTGCGGTGCTGCTGGTGATTGTGGGCGGCCTGTTATTTTATGCGGTGCTGTACCCGCTGCCGTATCAAAAAAGCGTTCCCGGCGAGCAGGCCATTGCCGTGCTAGACAGCGACCACTCCGCCATGGCGCGCCAGCTGATTCGCATGGCCGATGCCGCCCCGCAAATTAGAGTCGCGGCACGCCCCGGCAGCATGGCAGAAGCCGAAGCGCTGCTGGCCAATGACGAGGTTCACGGGCTGCTGGTGATCCCAGAAGGGTTTGAGCGCAATGTGTATCTCGGCAATCCCACCAGCCTCTCTTTTGCAGGGGATGCCAGCTACTTTCTCATTTATGGCAATGTGGTCGAGGGGCTGCTCACCGCCGCCACCACGTTAAGCGTTCAAACCCAACTCATGAGCAGCTTGCTCAAGGGTGATAACCCCACGCAGATTCCTGGGCACATTATGCCCATGCGGGTGATTACCAAACCCGTTTTTAACCCTACATCCGGTTACCTGAACTATATCGTTCCGGCGGTGTTTGTCTTGATTCTCCACCAGACCCTACTGATCGCCGCAGGCAGCGTCACCATAAAAGATCGCGCTCGGCGTCTTCTCGGCCAGCCCGCCACCTCGCTGGCGCTGGCGATTCCGCTAAGAGTCGCCAGCTTTATGCTGATCTATTTGCTGTTCGCGATGCTCTATTTTGGATTCTTTTTCCGGCTGTACGGGATTCCCCATGTGGCCACGCCAGGGCCACTGCTGCTGTTCAGCCTGCTGTTTTTCATGGCGGCCACGCTGTTTGCGATTTGGCTGGGGTATTTACTGCCTAGGCCGGAACTGACCACCGTGGTGGTGCTGCTCTCTTCCTTACCTATTGTGTTTACCGCAGGCTTTGCCTGGCCTGCCGAAAGCCTGCCCCGCTGGCTGGATGTCATCACCCTGCTGATTCCGGTAAAACCCGGCATCCAGGGTTTTTTAGCGATCAATCAGATGGGCGCTCCTATCCTCAGTATTTGGCGTGAAATCGGCGTGCTGCTGGGGCTGTGTGCGCTATACGGCAGCTGGATTGGCTGGTTGGCGCATCGTCAGCGTCGGCTTGCTAAGTAGCGCCACCACGTAAAAGCCCCCACCACTTTTCAGTGGCAGGGGCTTTAGGGGTGTGCTGAGGAGCGATGCCTAACGCAGCTCTTTAACCGCGGTGGCGTGGCGGCCTTACTGGCTGGCCGCGCCGCTGGGGATTTCCCCTAGCACTTCAGGAATGGTCATTTTCACATAGCGGCCGGGGGCGGGCTCAATCGCTTTTAACTCGCCTTCTCCTGGCTGGCGTGCAGGCACCATCTTTTTCGGGTCCGCATCCGCGTAGCCGTTCTCTGTGACCCACGCCTGCCAATGGGGCCACCAAGAGCCTTCGTTAAAGGTGGCGCCTTCTTGCCACGCGTCATGCGTTTCAGGCAGCGTGTCGTTGGTCCAGTAGCCATACTTATTCTTATGCGGCGGGTTCACAATACCGGCAATATGCCCAGAACCGCCTAGCACGAAGGTGACCGGGCCTTTAGGCAGCAGCGCACCGTAGTAGGTACTGTTCCACTTGGCGATGTGGTCTTCTTTGGTGGAGACAAAGTAGCTGGGGGTTGAGACTTTGCGCAGGTCGATTTTCACCCCGTCAAGCTCGATACCATCCGGCTCTACCAAACGGTTGCCCAGATACATATGGCGTAAATACCACGCATGGGTACCTGCCGTCAGGTTGGTGCCGTCGGTGTTCCAATACAGCAAGTCAAAGGCCGCTGGCACTTCGCCTTTTAGGTAGTTATTGATATAGAACGACCAGAACAGGTCGTTTTCCCGCAGCAGGTTGAAGGTGTAGGCCATCGAACGGCCATCCAGATAGCCTTTCAACTGCAGCGTGTTCTCTAGGCCTTGAACCACTCGCTCATTGAGGAAGACGCCAATATCGCCCGGGTCGCGGAAGTCTTGCAGCGTCGCCATGTAGGTAACCGACTTCACCTTACGGCCACGGCGCGTGCTGGTGAGGTAGGCCACGGTAGAGGCCGTTAGCGTGCCGCCTACGCAGTAGCTCAGCAGGTTAACCGACTTCTCGCCGCAGGCCTGCTCAATCGCCTCCATGGCGCTGATGGGGCCCAGCTGCATGTAGTCGGCCCAGGTAATATCGCTCTGCCCGGGGCCAGGGTTGCGCCAGGAGATCAGAAATACCGTATGCCCCTGATCCACCATCCACTTCACCAGCGAGTTATCTTCCCGCAGGTCGAGAATGTAGTACTTGTTGATCCAGGGCGGCACGATCAACAGCGGCGTTTTAAAGGTGTTTTCGGTGGTGGGCGTGTACTGAATCAGCTGAATCAGCTCGTTTTCATACACCACGGAGCCAGGCGTCACCGCAATGTTCTCGCCTACGCCAAAGGCGCTGCGGTCGGTCATGCGGACGTTGATGCCTTCCGCTGAGTTGGCTAAATCTTCGCGCAGCCGGGCAAGGCCATCGACCAAATTCTGGCCTTTGGTTTCCAGGGTGCGGCGCATGACTTCCGGGTTGGTGGAGACGAAGTTGGTGGGCGACATAGCGCTAACCATCTGGCGGGCGTAGAACGCCAGATTACGCTTATGGGTGTCGTCTAAACCGTCTAGATCGCCGATTAACTCCTCGACCATCTGCGAGAACAGCAAATACTGCTGCATGATCGCCATGTAGTAGGGGTCGGTGGTCCAGGCTTCGTCTTTAAAGCGGCGGTCGTGTTTGGGCGGCGTGACCAGCGGGGCCACCTGCTCACCGGCCATGGCGCGCACGCCCTGCTGCCATAGCAGCCACTGGTCCTGCACTAACCGCGACTGGGTTTGCCACAGCAAATTGGGGTTGCTCATCAGCGATTGAGCGGCGGCTTCAAAGCTTTCGCGCATGTCGCTGTACACAGAGTCAGCGGCTTCGCTAGGCACCATGCGTGACAGCAGGTCTTGTAGCAGGCCTTTGTACTGCTCACCCACGTCGTCAAGCTGTGCCTTCCATGTCTCCATCTCTTGCTGGGACAACGGTTGAGACGGCATTTTCCACCCTGACTGCATACAACTTCCCCCTCACCAATTGGGCGCGATTCGCCCTGGCAACTTTCTAAAAAACGCTCTAAGGAACGCTGGAAATGAACGCGGCGCCTCAAAGGCGCCGCGAACACTACTCACCGTTAGCTTTTGCGAGACGACTGACTTGACGCTTTAGCAGCAGGCTGCTCACCTTTGGCGGCGGCGCTGGCCTGTTCGCTCATTTTTTGTCCGGCTTCGCTAAACAGTTTCTCCATTTCGGATTTGAACTGCAGGCTCATTTCGCCCATGACCCGTGCATCTTCCTGCATTTGCTGGGAGAGCTCGTTCATCATTTCCGCTTGCTTGGTACCGAAATCACGCAAGCTCTCTGCATCGTCAATTTCGGTGGCGCTGCGGATGCGCTCGGTGCCCATCTGGCTGTAGCGTTTCATCGCTTCCAGCTGGTATTGGGTCATCTTTTCCATGTTATTGAGCATCAGCGAGTTCATCTTGCGCATCGGCTCAAACATTTGGCGAGTTTGGGCGCTAAAGGCGTCCATCATTTTATCTTGCATTGTGGTTGCTCCTGTCTCTTATTCCTTGGCATGAGCCTAGAGTGGCTCATCACATCGCAGATTGCTGCACTGCAAAAAGAGTAATCCTTAGCATGCTGCTTTGCAACAAGGAGCTTTCCATTCGCTCCTTGTGCATCATCTACCCTTTCGCGCGCGAACGAGACGAGGCCGTGGCTTTCGCCTTGGTGCTTTTCTCGCTTGCCGCTGACGCTGGTTCGCTATCCTCTTGGCTGCCTTGACTGGTGCCGCCCGTGTGGGCGCTACCTGCCTGGCGAAACATATCCAGCATCATTTGCTGGTAGGTACCAAAGTTAGCCAGCCCCTGTGAAAGCCCTTGCTGCATCATGGGTTGCTGCAAAAAAGGGCGCATTAAGCTCATGGGGTCGTAACCTTCTACCCCTGATTCCATCTGCCGCTGAATATTGTCCAGCAGGCTCTGCTGGAACGCTTCTACATCCGGCAACCCCAGCGACTGCCGAAACTCATCCGGCGTCAGGTCAAACTCAACGTTAATTTTCATAGGCGACTCCTTAACCATCTGGTTTGAGTGTAGCAGCGAACCACTCAGCGCACCTTGGCGTTATTGCTGGCCTAATCGCGGTGTATCAACGCTAACATCAGCGTTTTGGCCCCGGTGGCGCAGCCAATGATCCAACAGCGTAATGGCCATCATGGCTTCGGCAATGGGCGTCGCTCGAATGCCCACACAGGGGTCGTGACGCCCTTTGGTAATCACCTCTACCGGCTCGCCATGCACATCAATAGAGCGGCCCGGTGTAGTAATACTGGACGTTGGCTTGAGCGCCAGCCGCGCCACAATGGGTTGGCCGCTGGAAATACCGCCCAGCACCCCGCCCGCATGGTTAGAGAGGAAGCCTTCCGGCGTCATCTCGTCGCGGTGTTCGCTGCCGCGCTGGGCAATACAGCCAAAACCTGCGCCAATCTCGATTCCTTTTACCGCGTTAATGCTCATCAAACCGTGCGCTAGGTCAGCATCCAGGCGGTCGAAGACTGGCTCGCCCAAGCCTACGGGCACGCCATCGGCAATCACGGTAATTTCTGCGCCCACGGAGTCTTGATCCCGGCGCAGCTGGTCCATGTAGCTTTCCAGCTCGGTGACTTTATCGGGGTCGGGGCAGAAGAAGGCGTTCTGGTCGACGGCTTCCCAGGTTTTGAAGTCGATCTTGATCGGGCCGAGCTGGCTCATGTAGCCGCGAATTTGAATGCCCTGGGCCGCCAGCACCTTTTTGGCAATGGCACCCGCCGCGACGCGCATAGCA
This sequence comes from Halomonas sp. SIMBA_159, assembly GCF_046536035.1. Taxonomy (NCBI): domain Bacteria; kingdom Pseudomonadati; phylum Pseudomonadota; class Gammaproteobacteria; order Oceanospirillales; family Halomonadaceae; genus Halomonas; species Halomonas sp. SIMBA_159. The sequence goes on along the minus strand of NZ_JAWJBT010000034.1, from coordinate 12,246 downwards.
GTTTCGCGGGCGCTGGAGCGGCCGCCACCCCGGTAGTCGCGATGGCCGTACTTATGATGGTAGGTGTAGTCCGCGTGGGCAGGCCGGAACTGGTCTTTGATCTTGGAGTAATCTTTCGAGCGCTGGTCAGTGTTCTCGATCAGCAGGCCAATCGAGGTGCCGGTGGTTTTGCCTTCAAACACGCCGGAAAGAATGCGCACCTGATCCGGCTCTTTGCGCTGGGTGGTGTGGCGCGAGCTGCCGGGGCGGCGACGGTCTAAATCGCCCTGCAAATCCTCTTCGCTAATCGCAATGCCCGGAGGGCAGCCATCCACAATGGCCCCTAGTGCGGGGCCGTGGCTTTCGCCAAAGGTGGTGACGGTAAACAGTTTGCCAAACGTATTGCCAGACATGGGCGTTAATTCCTCACGCAAAAGACGCCGCATGGGCGTCGAGTTCAGCGGCGCTCAGGGCAAACACGCCCTGGCCGCCACGCTCGAATTCAAGCCAGATAAAGGGCACTTCCGGGAAGGCCGCCTCTAAATGGCGGTCAGAGTTGCCGACTTCAACAATCAGCCAGCCCTCGGCCGTTAGATGGTTACGCGCTTCGCGCAGAATGCGCCGCACGATATCCAGGCCGTCGCTGCCTGAACCCAGTGCCAGGGCTGGCTCATGGCGAAATTCGGCGGGCATGGTGGCTAAGTCGCGCTCATCCACATAGGGCGGGTTGGAAACGATCAGGTCAAAGCGCTGCCCTTCCAGGCCGTTAAATACGTCCGATTCCACTGCGCGTACCCGGTCGCCGACATCGTGGCGGGTAATATTCTGCCGCGCCACGGCTAAGGCATCCTGGCTGATATCCGCCAGCGCCACTTCGCAGGTAGGCAGTACCAGCGCGGTGGCAATGCCAATGCAGCCTGAACCGGTGCACAAATCCAGCACGCGGGCGGGCGGCTCTTCGGGGTACCACGCCGCAAAGCCATCCTCAATTAGCTCGCCAATCGGTGAGCGGGGAATCAGCACGCGCTCGTCTACGTTGAAGGGGTAGCCTGCGAAGAAGGCTTCACCCAGTAGATACGGCAGCGGGCGGCGCGTGGTGACGCGCTCGCGGGCGAGGCGAATAATCCGCTCGCGCTCAACCGGCAGCAGACGCGCATCCAGCACGGCAGGGTCTACGTTCCAGGGCAGGTGCAGTGCGCCTAAGCAGAGCGCGACCGACTCGTCCCAAGGTGACTGCGTACCGTGGCCGTAGTGCAACCCCGCCAGATAAAACTCGCTGGAGACCCAGCGCAAATAGTCGCGCAGGGTAAAAAGGTCACTCATCAGCGTCGAATCGGGCAGCGACAGTGTTGAGGAAGAGGGGTCATCGGTAAGATGCGTGGTCACAGGGGCTCCTGGCGTCAATAGTTCGTGGAATGATTGTACCTTTGACGCCGCCCGGTTCACAGCAGCGCCAAGCTCGCTATACTGTCTCGCCTTAGCGTTTTTTATCCACCGCCCCTTTTTTCACCACTACTTAGTTGATTTGAGCCGACCATGACGCGACACCTGCCTAACGATGACGATATCAGTGCCTTTCGCCAAGCGCTGCAGGCGGCAGGGGTACGCCGTATTGCCACTAACCAAGCCGACCCCGGCAAGCCCAAGCGCCAAACGGATGCCAGCGAAGCACGCCGCCGCGCGGCGGTAGAAAGCAATACGCTGCAAACCAGCGGGCGCACGTCTGATGGCCGTGTAGAAGCCGTACGGCCATCCGAGTATTTAGAGTTCAGCGTGCCCGACCTGCCCTGGCGCACGTTCAGCCAGCTTAAGCGCGGCCAAACGGCCTGGCAGGCAGGGCTAGACCTTCACGGCTATACCCTGGAAGAGGCGCGGCTGGAGCTAGAGAGCTTTCTGCGCGATGCCGCAGGCCAAGGGCTGCGCTGTGTGCTGGTAGTGCATGGCAAAGCCTGGGGCACCACCTCTGATTTCCCGGTGCTGAAAAGCCACACCAATGCATGGCTGCGCGAATGGCCCGGCGTGCTGGCGTTCTGTTCCGCCACGGATATCGATGGTGGCACCGGGGCGGTGTATATCTTGCTGCGCAAGCGCGGCCAGTAGGCCGCTATATACTCGCCGTCACTCATGCACGCCGTTATTCGGTGGCATCCGAGGCAATGCTAGGCATGCGCCGCTCCAGGGCTTGGTCGGCCAAGTGGCGGCCTAACCGAATCAGATCATTGGCGCGGTGGAATTCGTACGTACTGCACACGGTTTTAGGAATTTCGATCAGCACGTCTGGCGGGTAGCCTGCCACTTTGTACTTCGCCAGCGCCGCCTGGGTAATATCAAACGACTCCAGAATCATATCCAGCTTGCCCCATTCGCGCTTGCCGCGCAGGTCCACCGTTTCATCGTCGTCGCTGTCGTCACCGCCACCGCCCAGGCCGCCCCATAGCCGCCGGGTGGTAGCACGCACTTCTTCCATCCAGCCGCCAATATTGGCATCGCGGCTCCGCTCTAAATCGGTGCGGCTGTCGTCGTTCTCTTGCTGGGGCAGCAGCTCTTCTAACGTGACCGGCTGCGGGCTGTGGGCGGTGACGTTCACCGCCACCACAAAGTCAGCCTCATGGGCGGCTAAAATGGGCATCATCGGCAGCGGATTCAACAGCCCGCCATCCACCAGCACCTGTTCACCAATATGCACCGGGGTAATTACCCCAGGCACCGCGATAGAGGCGCGAATAGCGCGTAGCAGCGGGCCGTTCTGAAACCACACTTCCCGCTGGCGCACTAGGTCTGTCGCTACGGTCGTCACGGGAATCGGCAGGTCTTCGATCAGCCGGTCGCCTACCAGCTCTTCTAGCTTGCTCATTACTTTGTTGGCGCGCATTGCCCCCATAGGGCTCCAGGTAACATCAACCAGTTTGAGCACGTCCAAGTAATCGAGATGGCACACCCAGTCTCGGTACTCCGGCAGCTTGCCGGAGGCGTAAATACCGCCAATCAGCGCCCCCATGGAGCACCCAGCAATCGAAATAATCTCGAAGCCACGGGCCTCCAGCGCTTCAATCACACCGATATGGGCGTACCCTCTTGCACCGCCGCTGCCCAGCACCAGCGCGACTTTATTGCCGCCGCCCTGCGCTCTCCCTGTCAATTGGCTGACCACGTTCGCTCTCCCCTTTCTACTAACGCGCTGACGCATCTAAATCGCTCGGCCAATAACGTCGGCTACCCGCTCTACGGCAGAAGGCTCTAAATGCAAATGGTGGCCGCCTGCCAGCACGTGCCGAGTAAGCGTCGGCACCGCCTGCCGCGCCTGGGTTGCCCAAGCGCGCTCGCCTAGAATACCTCGCTCACCTTCTATCAATAGCACCGGTGCCTGAATTTCGGCCAGTATCGCGAGCACCTGCTGCGGCGTAAAACGCACAAGCGAAGGCTTAAGCAGACGGCTATCGGTGCGCATTTGTACTTTTCCATCGGCGGTGGCCTGGGTATTACGCTCTACCAGTGGGGTCGCGGTAATGCTATCCAGCGCCGTAACGCCGCCCGCCACACGCGCCGCCACGGCGCTCTCAATATCTGGGTAGCGAGGTGCGCGAGAAAGCGGCCGACGGTGGGCCACTAAGCCTTTGCGCAGCTGGCTTGGCGTCTCTTCAGCGGGCGTATTCAGCGCGCCTAAGCCGTCAATCAGAATTAACCGAGCGACCTTCTCCGGTAGCGACGCCGCCAGCAGGCAAGAAACCGCTGCTCCCATGGAGTGGGCAAGCAGCGTAGCCTGTTCAAGGCCGAGCGTTTCCATGGCATCCAGCACGTCGTGGGTGTAATCCCAGAGCGCGTAGTCGCTGCCAGCGGGGGCATGAGCAGAGTGCCCGTGTCCACGAAAATCAATTGCCACGATGCGAATACCCAGCGTGTTCGCCAAGCGAGGGGCCAAACGTGAAAAGCTGGCCGCGTTATCCAGCCAGCCATGCAGCGCCAGCCAGGTCGGCGCATCTTGCCGCCCCCAGCTCAGCGCCGCCAACCGACCACCGGCCAACGAAAGCGGTTGAGGAGCCGTGCCTACTCGGGAAGCGTCGTTCATAAAAATGGGTCTCACTGCGAAAATCTGGCGCGTCTGGTGACGCTCCTAAATGTGAACATTACGATGCAAACATTGCGGTGCAAACGTTACCATGCTCGGCGCAGCGCTTGTGCTGCTTTTATACGGCCATGGGCCACGACGCCGTTCATTTTTTGATGGAGATTGCCATGAAACCTCGCCGCGATACCCGCGCTCGCAACCTTGTATTCTTTATTGCTGTGGTCAGCGCTTTGGTCGTGGGGCTGTGGCTCGCCCGCTAACAGGGTGCACTGTGCTTAGCCTTCTTAGGAAGGCACTTGCAATTTTTGCCTCATGAATAAATACTGTTTAAATATACTGTATATAAACACACTATTTATTCATGAGGACACCGATAATGCCGTCTCAACCCGCCCCTTTTGCCACTCCCCCGGTTGCGACAGCCTTTCCGTTAACCTCCCAACCGCTGCCGTTTCCTCCGCTAACGGGCCGAGCAGGCTTTAGCGGCTTTCCTTCGCCTGCCCAGGATTACGAACCGCGCACGCTTGATCTTAATACGCGGCTTATTAAGCACCCCACTCAAACGTTCTATCTCACCGCCACCGGGGACAGCATGGAAGGCTGGGGCATCTTTGAAGGGGACCTACTAGTGGTGGATCGCAGCGTGACGCCCCGTTTGGGGCATATTTTGGTCGCCATGTTTGATGAGGAAGTGCTGATCAAACGCTACGCGCTGTATCGCGGTACGCCGCACCTCTGCTCTGCCCATCCCCTTTATCCGCCGCTGCCACTAGAGGGCACCGACTGCCAGCTGTGGGGCGTGGTGCGCGCCGTTATTCACGAGTACTTGCCATGATTGGGCTGGTGGATGCCAACAACTTTTATGTTTCCTGCGAGCGGGTATTTGCCCCCTCGCTAGAGGGCAAACCCGTTGGTGTGATGTCGAATAACGACGGCTGCGTCATTGCACGCTCGGCCGAGATGAAAGCCATGGAGATCGCCATGGGCACGCCGGCTTACCAGTTAGAGGGGCTGCGCCGCCGAGGGGTGATTCATCTGCTCTCTTCCAACTATGAGCTGTACGGCGATATGTCGGCGAGGCTTGCCCAACTGTTGCGCGACGCCTGCCCGGAGGTTGCCCCCTACTCCATCGATGAGATGTTTATCTACCTGGATGGCTTCGACGATGCCCAGTGCCAAGCCATAGGCACGGCGCTGCGGCGGCGTATTCGTCGCCATTTAGGGCTGCCCGTGTGCGTGGGTTTAGCACCAACGCACACGCTGGCTAAGCTCGCCAACCACGTGGCCAAAAAGCAGCCGCATTATGAAGGGGTATGTTTGCTCCACGGCGAGAGCGCCACCACACAAGTACTGCTGAAGCAGCTGGCCGTTAGCGACGTATGGGGCGTCGGCCGACGCTTGGCGGAACGGCTGGCGGTTAGCGGCATTCGCACCGCCTGGGACTTACGGGAGTGCGACCCCAAGCAGCTGCGCAAACGCTTTTCCGTGGTGCTGGCTCGTACCGCATTAGAACTACGCGGTACGCCCTGCCTGGAGATGAACGCCGTGGAGCAGCCCCGCCAACGCATCATGACCTCGCGCTCGTTCGGCCAATCCACCGGCGTAAAAGAGGAGCTGCACGCCGCACTGCGCCGCCACGCCCAGCGCAGTGCCGAAAAACTGCGCCAGCAAGGCAGTCTGGCCCGCGCGGTGATGCTGTTTTTAAACACCAACCGCCACCGCAAAGACCAGCCACAGCTCTCACCGAGCGCCATGATTCCCCTCGATGCGCCCACCGACGATACCCGTGTGATTCTAGAGGCCGTTCGCGAAGGGCTAGAGCAGATGTACCGCCCCAGCTTCAAGTTCATGAAAGCGGGTGTGATGCTGTTGGATTTGGTAGACGCGCAGCAGTACCAGCTCTCTCTGCTGCGGCCAACTACCAAGGCGCATCCTCATTTGATGAAGACGATCGACGCCATTAATCAGAAGATGGGGCAAGGCACGCTGCGCTTCGGCATGACCGATGCCGACGCGCCCTGGCAGTTACGCTGCGCGCACCGTTCCAACCGCTACACCACGTGCTGGGATGAGTTAATGGAGGCAGGCACTCACCCTGGCGCGATTGACGACGCCAAGGTGAGGCGTGAACAGCAGCGCTTAGCGGGCGGAAAGCGCGTGGCGAAGACGCGGGCTAATGGCTTCACCCACCACGGCAACTAGCACCAGCAGCGCTAACAACATCGGCCAGTGGGCCGCAAACGAGACCTGATACAGGCCTAGGGCATCAACAAAAATCACCAGAATCCCCAGCGGGCTGACATAGCGCACCATGGTGAGCCACAGCGCGTAGGGCAGCGGTGCAAGCCCCAGCTCGTCGCGGAAGGTCTCGCTTTTCAGCACAAACCCTGCCAGCAGTACCATGCCTAAACCACCCAGCGGCATCATCCAGCGGGAGGTGAGGTAATCGAGCCAGTCAAAGAAGTTTTTGCCTGCCAGCGTCCAGTCAGCCCCTAAGTTAAACGACAGCATCGCCAGCGTGCTAATCAGCCACAGCACAATACCCGTGGCCCACGCGGCTGATTTACGGCTCATGCCTTTGTTGTCGCATAGCCAAGAGACCGTCGCTTCTACCATCGAGATTGAGGAAGTGAGCGCGGCCATAGAGAGCATTAAGAAGAAAAACACACCGAACAGCGTACCCATGGGCATCGCTTGGAACGCCAGCGGCAGGCTCATAAAGATCAGCCCTGGGCCTTCACCGGGGTTCATGCCGTTGGCAAAAATCACCGGGAAGATCGCCAGCCCCGCCATCAGCGCCACCACGGTGTCTGCCACCGCCACGCTCAGCGTGGTGCGGCCAATGGAGGCACCTTTCGGCAGGTAGCTGCCGTAGGTCAGGATTGCCCCCGATGCCAATGAGAGCGTGAAGAAGGCGTGGCCCAAAGCCGCCAGCATACCTTCGCTAGACAGGCTGCCTGCTTTGAACGAGAACAGGAAGCTCACCGCGTCGCCAAAGCCGCCGGAAAACACGCCGAACACAATCAGCAGTACCAGCATCAGCACCAGCCCTGGCATCATCCAGCTAACGTTTTTCTCGATGCCTTCTTGAACGCCTTTACCCACAATGACCATGGTGAGCAGCGTGACCAGCGTACTCCAGCCGCCTAGCGTGATGGGGTTGGCGTTGTTGGCCCCAAACACCGCGGCCATATCGTCAACGCTGGTGCCCGCCAAACCGCCGGAGAGCATTTTCCATAAGTAGGAGAAGGACCAGCCGGCCACTACGACGTAAAACGACAGAATCATAAAGCCGCAGAGCATGGCCATCCAGCCAATCAGCGACCACATAGAGGAGCGGCCAGACTCGTTCACCACACGGCGAATGGCATCAATGGGGCTTCCACGGCCACGACGACCAAAGGCAATTTCCGTCATCATCACCGGGACGCCCACCGCTAAGATGCACGCTAAATAGACCAGTACGAAGGCACCGCCGCCATACTCCCCCGTGATATAGGGAAATTTCCAAATATTGCCTAGTCCCACCGCCGAACCGGTGGCTGCCAACATAAAGCCCCAGCGGCCTAGCCACTGAATGCGAGGTTGCCCAGAAGACGCCATGACCTTCCACCCTGTCAGAAAAAAGCGCCTATCCTAGTGGATTTTGCCGCGAAAGCCCACGTATCACGGTGTGGCATAGCTCGCTTTTGCTTCGGCATCTAGCCGCTGGGCGGTTTGATCGACTTTGCGCAGCCACGCCAGCAGCAGCGCTCCGGCACATACGAAGCCCCCGGCCAGCCAGAGGCCGACATAATAATGGCCAGAGGCTTCTGCCAGCATGCCGGTTAACGCAGGAGCCACAATCTGCGCTGCGCCGTAGGCCAGGGTCATTTGCCCCATCAAACGGGCGGGGCTGGCAGGGTAAAGCCTACCGGCCATGGTCAGCACTAAACTGACACAGCCCAAGAATGTGCCGCCGTACAGCACGGCGCTAATCAACACGCCCGGCAGCGTGGGGCTGATGGCAGGCAGCACAATGCCGACTACCTGCACCAGCATGGCCACAATCAGCGCGCCTAAATAACCGATCCGCCGCGCGATTAAATCCCACAGCATCACCGCAGGCGCTGCGGCCAGCCCCACCAGCGCAAAGGCCCAGTTTCCGGCCCCGGCCAGCAGCGGTTCACGCTCCACAATCGCGACCAAAAACGTCGCGCTGATCACATAGCCATAGCCCGCACAAAAGTAGGCAGGCAGCATAAGACGCATAAAGGTGCGGCTAGGCGGCGTTGCAGGTGCTTGATGGCTGGCAGCACTGCCTACCACCGGTTTCACCGGGCGCGGCAACCAGCACCAGGCAGGCACCAACAGCACCGCCCCTAAGGCGCTAAAACCCCACCACTGCGCTTGCCAGTTCATTGCCAGCGCCAGCATCAGCTCTACCGCTAAGGCCGCCACCACAATGCCAATGCCAACACCTGCAAAGTGGATGCCCAGCTCGCCTCGCTGACGGTGCTGAATCAGCCAATGCAAAATCAGCCCTGACGCCAACAGCATCGAGCCGCTGCTGGAGAGCCCCGCCAAAAAGCGCAGCCCTGCCCATACCCAAAAGTGCTCGGTCAGCGCCATACCGGCGGTGGTTAGCACCGCCAGCACTAGGCCAATGCGAAACAGCGTATCTTTGAGATAAATCGTGCGAATTGAAGCCGCGAGCACCGCCCCCAGCATATAGCCTGCGTAGTTGAGCGCCGCCAGCCAGCCGCCATCGGCGTCGCTAATCCAGCTCTGCTGCTGCATGACCGGCAGTAGCGGCGTATAGGCAAACCGCGCAATACCAATGCATAAAATTTGGCTAAACACACCCGCTAGCAGCACTTTAAAGCGCTGCGTTTGAACGCTAGCAGTGGGCATGGACACTCCCTCGTCGTGAGCTTTTTTGTTGTGATAGGGTGGCATAAATGGATAGCCAGCTATCTTCCATCATACCCGGAATCGCGCGCCGTACTATCCGCTAAACGTGGCACCTGGAATCAGCGCATTGGCGCGCAGAATCTGGCAGACTAAGCCTCACGTTTCACCACAGCCATAAGCGAGCAAGCACCATGAGCGATACTGCAAAACCCTGGACGCAACCGATGCCCGACGCGCAGTTCAAACTGATGCGCGATATTTTGGCCGCCCCCAGCCCGGTAGGCCTGGAAGGCGCAATGACCTACGGCGTTCTGAAGCCTTACTTCGAGAGTTTCGCCCCCAGCGACTGGCACTTGCACCAGTTCAAAGGCAATGCGGGCGTGGTGCTGGATACTCACCCGGGCCGTGATGACATGTTCAAGCTGATGATCATCGGCCATGCGGACAAAATCCGCATGCAGGTTCGCTCAATTGGTGAAGATGGCAAAATCTGGATCAACACCGACTCCTTCCTGCCCAGCGTATTGATCGGCCATGAAGTTACGCTGTTCAGCGAAGACCCGGAGGCCCCCGGCAGCTACCGCAGCATTGAAGGCGGCACGGTGGAAGCGCTGGGTGCTATCCACTTTTCTGACCCCGCCCAGCGCGATGGCAGCAAAGGCATTAAGAAAGAGCAGATCTATCTCGACCTGCAAATCCACGGCGAGAACAAAAAGCAGCAGGTGCTGAACCTGGGCGTGCGTCCGGGCGACTCGATTATCTTCAACCGCCCTATCCGCCAAGGCTTTAGCCCGAATACGTTCTACGGCGCATATTTGGACAACGGCCTGGGCTGCTTTGTGACGGCGGAAGTGGCGCGCCTGATCGCTGAAGCGGGCGGCACCGAGAACGTACGGGTGATGTTTGCTATCGCCAGCTACGAAGAGATTGGCCGCTTTGGTAGCCGCGTGTTGGCCGGTGAGCTAAAGCCCGATGCGCTGATTGGCGTGGACGTTAACCACGACTACGTGGCGGCACCCGGCATTGGCGATAAGCGCATGCAGCCGCTGGAAATGGGCAAAGGCTTTACGCTGTCGGTGGGCTCTATCGCCAGCGAACAGCTAAACCGTATTATTGCCAGTGCTGCCAAAGAGCAGGACATTCCCATGCAGCGGGACATCGTGGGTGTGGATACCGGCACCGACGGCATGGCAGGCGTGTTGGCTTCCATCGATAGCGCCGCGACCTCTATGGGCTTCCCGATCCGTAACATGCACACCATTTCGGAAACCGGTAACACCCAGGACGTGCTGGCTGCCGTTCATGCGCTGCACCACACCATTCAAGCGCTGGATGCCCTACCCAATCTTAAGCAGGCCTTCTTGGATAACCACCCACGCCTAGACCAAGCCAGCCCGCTGGCTCACCAAGGCAGCGCTAAGCCTGAAAGCGACGACGACAAACCCGCTTAAACGGCATAAAAAAACCCCGGCCATTGCTGGCCGGGGTAGTAGTAATTCCTCCGTAATCCTTCTTCACGAACCTCCTGTTCGTGCATCCCTGGTCTTACAAGCGTTCCGTGCTTGCTCCTGATCCTTTACACCTTTCCTTGTGTTACTGCTCACCTTGAACCTTATATGTGTCAAACACATTAACCTGGGATAGAAAACAGCGTACTTTTATTAAATATTGCTTTTCGACATGCTAAAGCCAACACATGCCCCTAGCATGCTTTTCGTAGCGCTTTACCAGGTTGCTGCCTATACTTTTTTGGCATCTGTAAGGATGCATTTCTACACGGACGTTACCACGCCTGAACCCATTCACCCCCTAGCGGTAGGAGGTCAGCGTGCGACATATCATGATTAGCTCGAAAGTCCACGGTGTGGATATTATGTGCCGCCACTGCGGCAATGCAGAATCCGCGACAACACCGTACCTTAACCGGTTCCGGATAGAAGGCACCGGGAAAGACAGCGTGCTGCTGCGCTGTTTAAGCTGCCAAACGTCAGTATCGGCTCCCATGAGCCAGCTAAGCGCCCTGTTCTATCACTACGCCTGTTAATGGCACTTGTCACTGGCCCTTGTAACAGGCACTTTCCACAACAGCGGTTCGCGCTCCGTTGGCTCATAAAAAAACCCCGGCCATTGCTGGTCGGGGTTTCATCAGGTCCTCCTTAATCCTACTTTACGAACCTCCTGTTCGTACATCCTTGTGCACCGCAAGCACTCCCTGCCTGCACTTCCCTGTAACGCCGTCCCTGCGTTATGTGCACACAGTGCGCTTTAAAGCCGCTGAGTTATCTAACCCATGATATGAAACCTCAAAAGTTTTGCCCCTGTGACTAAAACGCTCAACTTACCTTGCAGTGGCTTCTATCAAAAACATACAATCGTGCACGTTTGCAAATTATAAAGGGTAACCCCGTGACGACTACCACTCTTCCATTAAAGACTCCCCTGCTAACACGCACCGTCCCTTGGCTTGCAGCCGCTCTGGGTATGGCGTTGGCCACGCCTGCACTGGCCAATAGCTGGGAAGGCACCGTGGGCGCAGGCGCGGCTTATGCCCCTGATTACCTGGGCAGCGACGATTACGATGTTCAGCCACTGCCAGTGTTAAACCTGACTTACGGTGACGATCTTTCCATCAACCTACGCGATGGCATTGCCTGGCACGCAGTTCGCCAGGGCGACTGGACTGTCTCGCCGTATATCGGCTACACCTTCGGGCGTGATAACGAGGGCGACATCAGCCGCTTTGAGAAAGTCGATGGCGGTGCCACCCTTGGCCTGCGTGTGAGTTACCAGCAGGGCCTATGGCGTTACAGCGTCGCAGGCAGTACGGCGGTAACGGGGGATGTCGAAGGCGCTAACTTCACAGGGGAAGCAGCCCTGCGCCTGCCTATGAGCGAACGCACGCTCTTCACACTGACGCCAAGTGTGAGCTACTCCAATGAACAATGGACTGAATCGTTCTTTGGCGTCTCGGCACAAGACAGCGCCCGCAGCGGCGTAGCGGCTTACACGCCTGATGGCGGCTACTGGCGGGCAGGCATTAACGCAACGCTTAGCTACGCGTTAACGCCGGAATGGACTGCCACCGGCTTTTTAGGCACCACTTACCTGACCGGCAGCGCCTCCGATAGCCCTATTGTGGAAGACCTAGGCAGCGACTGGCAGGCATTAAGCGGCGTATCGCTGACTTATCGATTCTAGTTCGGCGATGACCACCACAAAAAAGGCGGACCCATGGCCTAATGCCAGTCAGTTAAGAGTTTCATCAATGAACTGACAATGCGATATTCCGGTATCAGTGACTCTCTGAT
>NZ_JAWJBT010000033.1:0-31150 GCF_046536035.1 Halomonas sp. SIMBA_159 | reverse complement strand
GTCTCCCCATGCGAGAGTAGGTCATCGTCAGGCACTTATACCGCAAAGAACCCAGCCAATAGGCTGGGTTTTTTGTTTTTCTATCTGTCGTTTTATGTCCGCGTTTTTATGTCAGAATGTGAACTCCAAGGAGGAGCGCTATGACACAAATGCAATGGGATCAGTTACTTTCCCCTCGACGCCTTCACGATAAACGAACAGATAGCACCCGGGAAATTGGGCGTAGCCCCTTTCATAAAGATCATGATCGCATTGTCTTTTCCGGCTCTTTCCGACGCTTGGGGCGTAAAACCCAAGTGCACCCTCTGACTGAAAACGATCACATCCACACGCGTTTAACCCACTCCCTTGAGGTTGGCTGTGTCGGCCGCTCTCTAGGAATGATTGTGGGCGAGCTGTTGCGTGACCGCCTCCCTGACTGGATTACCCCCGCTGATTTGGGCGTTATTGTGCAAACGGCGTGTCTGGGCCATGACATCGGTAACCCGCCCTTTGGTCACGCCGGTGAGTACGCGATACGCGACTGGTTTCGCCGTGCCCAGGGAAGTGGCCTGCTGGATGGCCTATCAGAGGCTGAGCGCGAAGACCTGCTGACCTATGAAGGCAACGCTCAGGGCTTTCGCGTGATTACCCAGATTGAGTACAACCAGTTCAACGGTGGCATGCGCTTATCGGCGGCTACGCTTGGCACGCTGCTGAAATACCCATGGACGGTACGCTATAGCGGTCGTGCGGGTAAGTTTGGCTGCTACCAGTCAGAGCAGGGGCTGTTAAAAGAGGTCGCGGATGCGGTTGGGTTACTTCCCCAAGGGGAGCAGCGCTGGTGTCGCCACCCGTTGGCTTGGCTTGTCGAAGCGGCAGATGATATTTGCTACGCCTTGCTAGATCTGGAAGACGGTCTGGAGATGGGCATTCTGCGCTACGAGGAAGTGGTTGAGATTCTGCGTCAAATTGCCGGTGAGTTCCCACCGGAGTATGCCGAGATGCAGCGTAAAAATGTCTCCCAACGCCGCCGTATCGCCCTACTCAGAGGTGCTGCCATGGAGCGGGCCGTAAACGATGTGGGGGCAGTATTTGTACAGCATGAGCAGGCGCTACTCAGCGGCACCCTCAGCGAAGATTTATTAGAGCTGTGTCACCCGGATTTAGGTTGGGGTGTGCAGTCCGCCAAGCAGCTGGCTCGTGAGCGTATTTTCCAGAATGAGCGCAAGGCGAAGCTGGAGATTGGTGCTTACACCACGCTAGGTATCCTGTTAGAGGCTTTCATAGGTGCGGCCCATGAGTTGCACCACACGGGGCAAAGCTCTTTCAAGCACCAGCGGGTGCTGGCGTTAATTGGCGAGAATACACCGCTACCCTCGTGGACACTTTATGACAGCTACCGGCGAATGCTGGATTTCATTGGCGGGATGACCGACCACTATGCGGTCGATCTTGCTCAAGAGATGGGCGGCCGCTTACGCGGTGACTGAGCCATTCGTTAAACGGACGGCTGGCGGAGGTGCTTGAGCTCCATCAGCCGTGCCCGTTCCAGCAGAATATGGATGACTTTATCGTGAATGGCATCGCTCATCTGTCCTGGGGTTAATTCGGTAAGCTGGCGGGCAAGCTGCTCGCCGCTCACTACCAAGATATCTGTCGCAGCTTCGCTTGTGTCGATTTCCCAACCGGGAAGCACTAAAACCCCTTTCACGGGTACGGGCACGCCGCAGCGCCGCTCTAACCATTGGGTAAGCCAGCTGACACCCTGACGGGTTTTATGCAGCGGCCGCCGCTCCTGCCAGTGGGGGAAGCGTAGCCGCTCACGCTCTACCGCCACACAGTTCAGCTCCTTGCCATCGGTACCAATCGCCAGCGCCCTTGCCCGGGTTTCCACCACAAACACGCCATGAGGCGTCACGACGACATGATCGATAGTGAAACTGTCGGTAGGTACATCGTGGAAAACATAATAAGGATGCGCTTCGGGGCGCACTAAGCGCTCCAGCTCCTGGCCCACCGCCAGCTCGCAGGCAAGCCCAAGTTTTAAGCGGCGAATGCGCTGGTAGTCGCGTACTAGCAGTAATGAAAAGGCCAGTACCAGCAGCGTGCTCAGCAAACCATACAGCGCCCACTCGACCCAATCCTGTTTATCCACAAACAGCATACGTCCCATGCCGTAGACCAACGGCGCGAGACTGATTAACGGCCCGAGAGTGCCATTCAGAAATAGGCTAGAGAAGGCTTGATCCAAGCGGTGGCGAAGAGCTTGGCCAGGCTCGCGCAGCGGTGCGTCAAAGGGGGAGTGCACGCGGGCATCGTGAAGGCTACGCAAGGCTAATACAATGCCGCCCATCGCCGCCATGGGGAACAAAAAGATGAGCGGTAGCAGGTATTCCAACCAAACCATTGTCGTGCCTTGCCCTTTAGCTATGAGCTTAAGGTCGTGCATCGCGTTGTATAACGAAGCATCAACCGCCAGCTAATTTTACCTGATAACCCATGGAGGTTAAGGCATCTCGTAGTGTTTCGCGATGATCGCCTTGAATTTCAATCACACCCTCTTTAACCGCACCACCCGTACCACAGCGCTGTTTAAGCGTTTTGGCCAGCGTTTTGAGTTCACCGTGAGGCAGCGGTATGCCACTAATGGTGGTAACGCCCTTGCCTTTGCGTCCGCTGGTTTCACGGCGTATACGCACAATGCCATCTAACGTAGCAAGCCGTGCCTGCTCGCTGGTGTCTTCACAGCGGCATTCGTCAATAGGTGCCCGACAGTCGGGGCATGTTTTGCCATGCTCGGTAGAGTAAACAAGGCCACCGAGCTGATCACGTAATGAAGCCATACTATTTCTCTGTAGAGTGATGCGGCATGGTGGCCTGCCATCGCTCGTGGGTCAGTTGTTCAACAACGGCGGGCAGTTGATACATATTGCTAATCATAATAGCGCCTTCCGGTGTTGCTTCGGCATCGGGAAAGCGATTCAAATGAATCACTGTCATGCCCGCTTGCAGTGCTGCTCGAACACCAACTAAGGCGTCGTCGATCGCAATGCAGTCTTTTGCCGCAAACCCCATGATACTGGCTGCGTGAAGATGTAAACAGGGCTCTGGTTTCCAGCAATTAGCGGTATAACCACTAAATAAGCGGTGGCCGAAGTACTGGATTAGCCCAGTGGCATTGAGCGCGGTACGAATCTTCGTTTCCGGCCCGTTCGATACCACCGCGCTTGGATAGCGTGAGAGGGCGTCAAGTGACTCCCGAGCACCAGGAATCGTGGTTAACTCATTGGCTAGCCGATCTGCCAAGTTGGCGCGCATGGTTTGCTCCATGCGGTTTAGCTGGTCTGCATCGACTTCACCATAGCGAGTTTGCAGTTCTGCCACGATACGTCGAAAGCGAGCGCCGCGAAACTCTCCTAGGTAATCCGAGGAGGCAAACGGGAGGCCCACTGTATTCAGGCCGCGGGCCATCTCTTCAGCAAGCAGGGGTTCGCTATCGACGAGGGTGCCATCACAATCAAACAGCAGAAGTGGAAGCGGCATGGGAATTCCTTGCAGCGTTACAAGCGCTACTCGCGTTAATTTAAGCCGACTAGACTGCTATTGAACGAGATTTTTTGGACTTTGTGAACACTGTTTTATAATTTTTTACGGTTAGCCCGCCCCTAGGTGCCATTTATCCATGTCATCATTAAGTTAACTACCCGGTTTTTAAGGCAATCTATGTTAATCGCTAGGAGAAGAGCTATAGTGGTTAGGCGACGCCGCAATAACCATAAAATGGAGATATATATGCGATTCAACCCTTGGTTACTCTCATTTGTATTTGGTACCGCGCTGATGGCCTCTGCGGCTAGCGTGTTGGCAGAACCTGAGACCAACGCCGATAGCGAGCAGCACCAAGCGCTGGATGATGCGGCGCTAGAAGAGAAATACGGTATTAAGGCAGGATCTGTTCAGCGCGATGAGCAGCCTTCCTCTGATACGCCGGCTGCGGAAGCGTCTAGCACCGAAGAAGGTACTGACACGGCCGACGCCGAGAGCAGCGATGCCGACGCTGCTAACGGCACGGATACAGAGAGCACCAGTACGAATGCCGAAAGTGAGAATACCGAAGGCGGCACAGGTGGTACTGGTAGCGCTGAAGATGCGATTGAAAGCGGTGAAGACGAGCAGAGCAACGACGATAACGAGTAACTTGCTGTCGTTAGCGGGAGAGGCGTCGTGAGTTGGCGCTACTACGTTGATGATAAGGTTTCATCGCTTTCTGGCTGGTAATCCACCAGGGGGCGTATTGACCGCTCATCGCGCTGAAAAATGCTTTTTGCATCACGAGGCCAGCTTCTATGCTGGCCTCAATTTTTTCGGTCACCATGCGCTGGTTTTCGCGCATCATAGACGGGCTAAAAAAGGGCTGTGTTTGCCATAGCTGTTGGCGCATGGCGATCGTGGATAGTGACGAACTCCATAGTTCCATCCCCATCATTCCGACCTTCCACACATCAAACATGGCGGTTGGCGGAGTAAACAGGGGCATTGGGGAGTGCTTCATAGTGAGGGCTGCCTGGTGAAGAAATGTGGGGTGGCGCTCTCTAGTAATAGCCTATTTGTGCTGCATTGCAACAAAAAAGGCGGCCCGAAGGCCGCCTTAGCGTCGCTAATTGCTTAGCTGCTTACTTGATTTTAGGAGCCAGCTCGCCGCGCTCGTAGCGCTCGAACATCGCTTCCAGACTAATCGGCTTGATTTTGCTCGCGTTGCCAGCAGTGCCAAAGGCTTCGTAACGGGCGATACACAGATCACGCATGGCGGTGACCGTTTCTTTTAAGAATTTGCGCGGATCAAATTCAGACGGATTCTCCGCCATAAAACGACGCACAGCACCGGTGGAAGCTAGGCGCAGATCGGTGTCGATGTTCACCTTGCGCACGCCGTGCTTGATGCCTTCGACGATTTCCTCAACCGGTACGCCGTAGGTTTCCGGAATCTGACCGCCATAGCGGTTGATGACTTCCAGCCACTCCTGCGGCACGGAGGAGGAGCCGTGCATGACCAAATGGGTATCCGGGATGCGCGCGTGGATCTCTTTGATACGCTGAATAGAGAGCGTGTCGCCGGTCGGCGGCTTGGTGAATTTATACGCGCCGTGGCTGGTGCCAATGGCAATTGCGAGGGCGTCGACCTGGGTAGCCTTTACAAACGCAGCGGCTTCTTCGGGGTCGGTTAGCAGCTGTTCCATATCCAGCTTGCCTTCGGCACCAATGCCGTCCTCTTCACCGGCCATGCCGGTTTCCAGGCTACCCAGGCAGCCCAGCTCGCCTTCTACAGAGACGCCACAGGCGTGGGCCATTTCTACTGCGCGACGAGTGACGTCAACGTTGTAGTCGTAATCCATCGGCGTCTTGCCATCTTCACCCAGCGAGCCGTCCATCATGACGGAGGAGAAACCGAGCTGGATAGAGCGCTGGCATACCGCAGGGCTGGTGCCGTGATCCTGGTGCATCACTACCGGAATATGCGGAAACTCTTCCACCGCTGCCAGAATCAGGTGGCGCAGGAAAGGGGCACCCGCGTATTTGCGCGCGCCAGCGGAGGCCTGCACGATCACCGGAGAGTCGGTAGCATCGGCGGCTTCCATGATAGCCCGCATTTGTTCAAGGTTGTTGACGTTGAACGCGGGGATACCGTAGCCATATTCGGCGGCGTGGTCGAGCATCTGGCGCATGCTAATTAAAGCCATGGGGTCACCTTATAGGTTGTCAGTGTGAACGGGTGCAGTGAGCGTGCAAGTTCAATTATTACGTATTAGCCGCGCTTGGCCGCAGCTTCAAGTGCAGCAACAGCCGGTAGCTGTTTGCCTTCAACGTACTCTAAAAACGCCCCGCCGCCGGTGGAAATATAGGAAATACGGTCGGCAATGGCGTATTTATCAATCGCGGCGAGGGTGTCACCGCCGCCGGCAATGGAAAATGCGCGGCTGTCAGCAATGGCATGAGAGAGTACCTCGGTGCCTTTGCCAAACTGATCAATCTCAAAAACGCCCACAGGGCCGTTCCACAAAATAGTGCCAGCATCTTTGAGCAGGCTGGCCAAGTGGGCAGCGGTGTCCGGGCCGATATCCAGAATCATCTCGTTATCAGCGACCTGGTCAACCGGTTTAACCACTGCTTCTGCGGATTCAGAGAACTCAGTAGCCACAACAACGTCAGTGGGCAGCGGAATAGAGACTTTCTCCATTAGCGCTTTGGCTTGACCGATCAGGTCGGCTTCGTAGAGCGATTTGCCCACATTATAGCCTGCCGCCGCGATAAAGGTGTTGGCGATCCCGCCGCCGACGATAAGCTGGTCGCACTTATCGGAGAGTGCGGTCAGCACGTCGAGCTTCGTGGAGACCTTGGAGCCGCCCACAATAGCCGCCATCGGGCGCGCCGGGTTCGCTAAGGCTTTCTCCAGTGCGTCTAGCTCTTGGGCCAGCAGTGGGCCTGCACAGGCGGTGGGCGCAAAGCGGGCCACGCCGTGGGTAGAAGCTTGAGCGCGGTGGGCGGTGCCGAAGGCGTCCATCACGAAGATATCGCACAGCGCGGCGTACTGCTTGGCCAGCTGTTCGTCGTCTTTCTTCTCGCCGTTGTTAAAACGCACGTTCTCAAGCAGCACCACGTCGCCGTTGCTGAGCGTGGGCGCGGTGTCGAGGTAGTCGTTGATCAGTTTGACGGGGCTACCCAGCAGCTCGCCAAGGTGTTCGGCCACGGGAGCTAAGGAGAACTCCTCAGCAGGCTCGCCTTCCGTGGGGCGGCCCAGATGGCTCATGAGCATCACTTTGGCACCCGCTTTGGCCGCTGCTTGAATGGTCGGCAGTGCGGCGCGAAGGCGGGCATCGCTGGAAACACGGCCGTTTTTGATCGGCACGTTCAGGTCTTCACGAATCAGCACGCGCTGCCCTTCCAGGGGCAGGTCGGTCATTTTTTGCACGTTCATGTGAGCGGTTTCCTCGTGTTCAAGCGAATGTAAGAGCGCTAGGTGATGCTACCCATCAATTAGCGAAACGTTGCCAAGCGCTGGCTGATATCCAGCATGCGGTTGGCAAAGCCCCACTCGTTATCAAACCAGCACAGTAGCTTGATCAAGCGTGTGCCAGCCACCCTGGTTTGGGTGGCGTCTAGAATGCCAGAGCGGGGGTCATGATTAAAATCGATCGATGCCATGGGGGCTTCGGTATAGCCTAGCACCCCTTGTAAGCGCTGCTGACTGGCGTTGTGTAGCAGCGCGTTCACCTGGGCGGCGCTGGTGTCGCGGCGTACGGTCAGTGCGGCATCCATAGCAGAGACGTTAATGGTGGGTACCCGCACGTGCAGGCACTCAAAACGCCCGGCCAGGCTCGGCATCAGGCGGCTGATACCCACTGCCAAGCCGGTATCCACCGGCACAATCGACTGCATGGCAGAGCGAGTTAGGCGCAGGTCGGTTTGATGATACGCATCGATCACCGGCTGATCGTTCATCGCCGAGTGAATCGTGGTGGTGACGCCGTGCTCCAGACCCAATGCTTCATCCAGCACGGTAAGCAGCGGCACTAAACAGTTAGTGGTGCAGGACGCCGCAGAGAGAATGCGCTGGGTGGGGGCAAGCTCATGCTCGTTGATGCCCCACACGATGGTAGCATCCACATCGTTTTCAGCGGGCTGGGAGAACAGCAGCCGCTTGGCCCCAGCCGTTAAGTGCTGCTCGGCGGTGGCGCGATCCTTGAAGCTTCCCGAGCACTCCAGCACCAAGTCGATATCCAGTTCACCCCAGGGCAGTGCTTGCGGGTCGCGTTCGCACAGCACGTGGATGCGCTGGCCGTTGACGAGCAGGGCGCTGCCATCGTTATCCACCTCACCAGGGAAGCGTCCGTGGGTGGTGTCGTAACGGGTGAGATACGTGATGGTGGCGAGGTCAGAAAGCTCATTAATCGCCACCACCTCAAGCTCTGGGTGTTGGCGTTCCACCAGTGCTCTCAGCACGCACTGGCCAATGCGCCCATAACCATTGATAGCAATGCGATATTTAGTGGAAGCGTTAGCCATGTTGCGATGCGGCTCTTAGAAAAAGTGGCCCGATGATAGCGTATTTCACCGGGGGTTGCTTACCCAGCCCCGATGCCCACTAGCCGCCACGCCAGCGGCAACAGCAGCGCAGTAAAAATACCGGTTAGGCTCATTCCGAGCGAGGCAAACGCCCCGGCGGTAGGGCTAATATCAAACGCCCGCACGGTACCAATGGCGTGCCCATTGAGCCCCAGCGCAAAACCGATGATGCGTTCATCGTTGATACGTAGTAGCCGAGCCGCCAAGCTAACAAAGGGGATGGTCAGCACGCCGGTCACTAGCAGCGAGCCCATTAACAGCGCAACGTTGCCGCCGAGCTGTTCGGTGATGCCGATGGCAATAGGCGCGGTCACCGACTTTGCCGCAATGGAGGCCAAAATGTCTGGGCCTGCTCCCAACAGCCACGCAATGCCCAAGGCATAGCAAGCTGCCAAAGCAGCAGCAATGGGCAGGCAGGCAGCTAGCGGTCGCCATAGTTCACGAATACGCGGCAGTTGTTGATACAGCGGCATGCCCAACGCCACCGTAGCGGGGCCTAACAGCACGGTTAGCCATGTAGCGCCTTGCTGGTAGGTGGCGTAAGGCAGCCCCAGCAGCGCCAGTATTGCGGCCAAAAGGAGTGCCGCGATCAAAATAGCGGGCAGCCAGGAGGGCTTACCCAGCCGTATAAAAACTGCGCTGCCCACCAAATAAGCGGCCACCGTTAGCCCAACGGCCAGTAAAGGCGTTGCGGTTAAGGTGGGCAGCAGATTAGTCAGCATGGCTGCGTCCCATCAAACGCGCTAGTAACCATAGCGTGGTGAACACGCTGAGCAGCGTGCCGAGTAGCAGGGCGGCCACAATGGCCAGCCATTGGCCCGCCAGCTCATCCAGAATAAAGAACACACCCACCACGCCCGGCATAATCAGCATAGCCAGGAGCGCAATCAGCGGTTGGGCAGCGGCAGCAAGGCTGGAGGGAACTTTGCCGATCATAGCGAGGGTGGCGCACAACAGCAGCATGCCCACCACCCCAGAAGAGATGGGTAAACCGGAGAAGTGAATGACCACTTCTCCGATTAACCAGTAGCTAATTAGCCATAGCAGACCGTTTAGTGCGGGCATCGCGATGCCCGCACTGCGTGACCTGTGAGTGGGGGATTAACCCAGCAGCTCATTGGCTTGTTTAACAATGTTCTCGACGGTAAAGCCGAAGTGCTTGAACAGCTCGCCAGCCGGGGCCGACTCGCCAAAGGTGGTCATGCCAATCACGCGGCCATCTAAGCCAACGTATTTGTACCAGTAGTCGGCATGGCCAGCTTCGATAGCAATACGCTTGGTGACAGCTTTGGGCAGCACGCTTTCACGGTAGTCAGCGTCTTGGCCATTAAAGCGGTAAGCGGACGGCATGGAGACCACGCGCACGGCTTTACCCTGCTGCTCCAGCTCGGCCGCGGCGTCCATCGCCAGAGAGACTTCGGAGCCCGTGGCAATCAGGATCAGCTCTGGGGTGCCTTCGCTATCTTTCAGCACATAGCCGCCGCGCTGGATAGACGCGAGCTGGGCCTTGGTACGCTGCTGGTGCGGCAGGTTCTGGCGCGAGAGCACCAGCGCCGTCGGGCCGGAGTGGCGCTTAATCGCGGCATCCCAGGAAGCGGCGGTCTCCACGGCGTCACAGGGGCGCCAAGTGTTCAGGTTCGGCGTGGTGCGCAGGCTAGTGAGCTGCTCAATCGGCTGGTGCGTCGGGCCATCTTCACCCAGGCCAATAGAGTCGTGGGTAAACACGTAGATAGCCTGCTGACCCATCAGCGCCGCCATACGCACGGCGTTGCGCATGTACTCCATAAAGATCAGGAAGGTCGCGCCATACGGCACAAAACCGCCGTGCAGGGCGATACCGTTCATCACCGCGCCCATGCCGAATTCACGCACACCGTAGTGCAGGTAGTTGCCGCTGGCATCGTCGGGGGTGATCGCTTTCGCGCCTTTCCAGAATGTCAGGTTAGACGGCGCTAAGTCAGCACTGCCGCCGAGCAGTTCCGGCATTTGCGGGCCAATCACGTTCAGCGCCTCAAATGAGGCTTTACGCGAAGCAATGCTCTCGCCTTTCTCCTGAGCTTGTTCGATCAGAGCGGGGGTGGAGAGCTCAGCAGGTAGCTGTGCTTTCATGCGGCGCTCAAACTCTTTCGCTTCCGCAGGGAAGGCATCCGCATAGCGGGCAAAACGCGCTTCCCACTCCTGCTGGCGCGTTTTACCGGCGTCGCGGGCATCCCAGGCGGAGTAAATCGGCTCGGGGATATGGAAAGGCGCGTGCTCCCAGCCCAACTGCTTACGTGCCAGGGCCACTTCTTCGTCACCCAGCGGTGCGCCGTGAGCTTCTTCTTTGCCCTGCTTGTTGGGGGCACCAAAACCGATAATGGTTTTGCAGATGATCAGGCTTGGCTTGTCGTCATGGCTCTTCGCCAGCTCAATGGCCGCCTTGATCTCTTCAGGCTTGTGGCCGTCGACGTTCGGCACCACGTGCCAGCCGTAGGACTCAAAGCGCTTGGCCGTATCATCGGTGAACCAGCCTTCGACTTCGCCATCGATAGAGATGCCGTTGTCGTCGTAAAGGGCAATCAGTTTGCCCAACTGCTGAGTGCCCGCCAGGGACGCCGCTTCGTGGGAGATACCCTCCATTAAGCAGCCATCGCCCAAGAAACACCAGGTGTGGTGGTCAACGATGGTATGGCCGGGGCGGTTGAACTGCGCGGCCAGGGTTTTTTCGGCAATCGCGAAACCCACCGCGTTGGCAAAGCCTTGGCCCAGCGGGCCGGTGGTGGTTTCGATGCCGGGAGCGTAGCCAAACTCCGGGTGGCCAGCGGTGGGCGAATGCAGCTGGCGGAAGTTTTGCAGCTGTTCCAGGCTCAGCTCATAGCCGCTTAGGTGTAAAAGCGAGTAGAGCAGCATGGAGCCGTGACCATTCGACAGCACGAACCGATCACGATCGGCCCACTTGGGGTCTTCGGGGTTGTGCTTGAGGTAGTCATTCCACAGCACCTCGGCAATATCAGCCATACCCATGGGGGCGCCAGGGTGGCCGGATTTGGCCTTCTGAACAGCATCCATGGAAAGGGCGCGAATGGCATTGGCCAGCTCAAAACGGGACGGCATGGGGGTGCTCCTCGCCTGAAAACGGAAAGAATAAAGGCGCTATTGTCGCTGACTTCCCCGGCGGCGGCAAATTCTCAGGGGCACGTTCTGGGAAGAACTTGCAACAGCGTGTAGACTTTGCCTCCCGAAGTGGTGGTGAAAGTGATGGTGCCGCTTCTTTATACGGGCAGGGAACTTCCTGCCATGATTTCCTGCTGATGCTGCGGTCATAACAGAGCAGCCGTCATACAGAGGGTCGAGTGCGCGATGAGCGAATATTCCCTGTTTACCTCCGAGTCCGTTTCCGAAGGCCATCCCGATAAGATTGCCGACCAGATCTCAGACGCGGTGCTAGACGCCATTATCGCCCGAGATAAACAGGCCCGCGTTGCCTGTGAAACGATGGTGAAGACGGGCGTTGCCATTATTGCCGGTGAGATCACCACCTCCGCGTGGGTGGATCTAGAGACGCTGGTGCGTGATGTGATTACCGATATCGGCTACACCTCTTCTCAGGTGGGCTTCGACGGTGCCACGTGCGGCGTCATCAACCTGATTGGCAAGCAGAGTGTCGATATTGCTCAGGGCGTTGATCGTACCAAGCCGGAAGACCAAGGCGCGGGCGACCAGGGCCTGATGTTTGGCTACGCCACGAACGAAACCGATTCGTTCATGCCAGCGCCGATCCACTACTCGCACCGTTTGGTCGAGCGTCAGGCGGAGCTGCGTAAAAACGGCCTGCTGCCGTGGCTGCGTCCGGATGCCAAGAGCCAGGTAACTTTCCGCTATAACGCCGAAGGTCAACCGTGTGGCGTGGATGCGATTGTCCTGTCGACTCAGCACGACCCGGAAATCGATCAAGAAGACCTGCGCAAAATGATTAAGCGTGAAGTCATTGAGCAGGTGATTCCCGCTGAGTGGTTGGATGCCAATACCCAGTACCACATCAACCCGACCGGCAAGTTCGTGATTGGCGGCCCGGTGGGCGACTGTGGCCTGACCGGCCGTAAGATTATCGTCGATACCTACGGCGGCATGGCGCGCCATGGTGGCGGTGCGTTCTCGGGCAAAGATCCGTCGAAAGTAGACCGCAGCGCCGCGTACGCTGGCCGCTATGTGGCGAAAAACGTCGTAGCAGCGGGCTTGGCTGACAAGTGCGAGATTCAGGTCTCCTACGCCATTGGCGTGGCAGAGCCTACCTCGGTGTCTATCGACACCTTCGGTACCGGCAAAATCGACGACGCGAAAATCGTTGATCTGGTGCGCGAGCACTTCGATCTGCGCCCTTACGCGATCACCAAGATGCTGGATCTGCTGCACCCGATGTACCGTCTGACGGCGGCTTATGGCCACTTTGGCCGCGAGCCGTTCGAGCACAGCTACAGCTGGGTAGACGACAAAGGCGAAACGCACACCGAGACGTTTACAGCCTTCCCGTGGGAAAAAACTGACAAAGCAGACGCGCTGCGTCAGGCCGCTGGCCTATAAGCTTCCCGCAAGCGCAATGAGCGTCACGGGTTAGCGAAAAGCGCCCCCTGGTTAACGCCAGGGGGCGCTTTTTTATGGGTCGAACAAGGCTCCGAGAGCGGCTTGCCGCGCATTGCATCTCTGCCAGTTTCATATAAGTTAACTTTAATAAGGACTGAAAAATTTCCCGTTCACCATGTGAGGATGCGTATGTCGGGTTGGCGAATGACAGGAATAGCGAGCCTAGCGGCAGCTTGGTTAATGAG
Source organism: Halomonas sp. SIMBA_159 (assembly GCF_046536035.1). Lineage (NCBI taxonomy): Bacteria > Pseudomonadati > Pseudomonadota > Gammaproteobacteria > Oceanospirillales > Halomonadaceae > Halomonas > Halomonas sp. SIMBA_159. The sequence continues at coordinate 18,242 of NZ_JAWJBT010000033.1, read as the reverse complement.
TGTCACTTTTTCCGCACAGGCAGACATGTGCCCCGACTGGCCCGCCGCGCGGCTGGCGCTGGAAACCCAGGCGCTAGCCGAGCATATCGAAGTGTGGGACCGCGCTTACCATGATAACGGCGAATCGCTGATTGCCGATGAGCTGTACGATCAGGCGCTGGCACGGTTGGAAAACTGGCAAGCTTGCTTGGATTCCCCGACTCCCCATCGGCCACTGACCCGCGTCACGAGCAGCAGCGGTACCCGCACGCATCCGGCCGCTCAAACGGGGCTGACTAAAGCCGATGAGGACGGCATTCGACGCTTTACCAGCCGCCGCGAAGACCTATGGATTCAGCCCAAGGTGGATGGCGTCGCGGTGACGCTGCGTTACCAGGGCGGGGAGCTTGTCGAGGCGGTTAGCCGGGGAGACGGCGAGCGGGGGCAGGATTGGACGGCGCGGGTTCAGCAACTGCCCGGTGTGCCCGTTACGCTTCCTGACCCCGTCTCTGCAGTGCTGCAGGGCGAGCTTTACTGGCGGCTGGAGAACCACGTGCAGGCACGCCAGCCAGATTCGGGTGCCCGAGGTGCCGTGGCCGGTGCCATGGCACAGCGCGACCCGAGCCAAGAGACGCTGAATCGCATCGGCTTATTCGTATGGGACTGGCCGGATGGCCCGACGCAGATGTCTGAACGGCTGGCGCAACTGACGGCGCTGGGGTTCGATACGGCCGATTACACCCATTCGATCAGCGGCCAGGAGGCGGCCGCCGAGTGGCGCGAGCGGTGGTTCAACGGCCCGCTGCCGTTTGCCACCGACGGCGTGGTATTAAAACAGGCTGAGCGCCCTGGCGTGCGCCGCTGGTCGTCATCGCCCCCTGAGTGGGCGGTGGCCTGGAAGTATCCGTCTCAGCAGGCGCTTGCTCAGGTGCGCGGGGTCGAGTTTCGGGTGGGGCGCACCGGGCGCGTAACGCCGCTGCTATGGCTCTACCCGGTAACTCTGGAAGGGCGGCGCATCAGCCGCGTGTCGCTTGGCTCGCTGGAGCGCTGGCAGGCGTGGGACGTGCGCCCAGGTGACCAAGTGGCGGTGACGTTGGCGGGCCTGACGATTCCTCAGGTAGACAGCGTGGTGTGGCAAACCCGCGAAAGAGCCGCCCTAAGCGCCCCACCGCCCGAGCGCTACCATCTGTTGAGCTGCTTTACGCTAACGCCAGAGCGAGCGTCAGAACTCACATCAGAGCTAGCGCCAGAATGCAGCGCTCAGCTGCTGGCCCGCTTAACCTATCTCAGCGAGCAGCTGGGCATGCGAGGGATTGGCGAAGGCACGTGGCAGGCGCTGATGGAGGCCGGTGTGGTGACGGAGCTGCTTGGCTGGTTGGAGCTGACGCCGGAGCAGCTACAGCAAGCCCACGGTATTGGCGCGACCACCGCCGCAGCGTTGATGGCACAGTTCGACACGGCGCGCCAAGCGCCCTATGCGACATGGCTGACGGCGCTGGGAATGCCCCCCGGTGGCGACGCTGGGTTGGGGGATTGGTACACCCTCGCGGGTTACTCTCGATCCGACTGGCAAGCCGTGCCCGGCGTTGGCCCGGTGCGAAGCGAGGCGCTCGTTGCCTTCTTCAGCCATCCAGACGTGCAGCGCATGGCCCGCCAGCTGCAGCAGGCGGGCGTCGATGGGTTTTAACCGAGCCCGGTGAGCCGCAGCATCAGCCCTAGGTAAAGCGGGATCAACAGCGGTGCCAGCAGTGTGGTGGTGAGTACCGCCAACGCGCCTTTCTGCGGCTGAATGCCCAACTCCATGGCCACGACGACGACGTTAGAGGCCATGGGCACCACGCCCAATAGCAGCAGCGCCATCGCCAGCTCTGGTGCCAGCGGCGTGAACTGCTGGAGCACCAGCACCGCTCCCAGCATTACCAGCGGCCAGAGCAAATAGCGCAGGCCCACGCAGGTCGCCACAAAGCGCGTATCCCACGCGGCGAGGGTGACCTGGCTTAACGTCATGCCAATGATCATCATGCCCAGCAGGGTATAGGTGGCGGGGAAAACGGCTAACGAACTCATCAGTGATTCCGACAGCGTGGCGTTGAGCGCGTTTAGCAGCAGCGCTAAGAGAAACGCATAGACCAGCGGCAGACGAACAATTTTGGCCAAGCTCTGGCGTACCGAGAAGTGGCCCCGGGCGCTCAAATAAAACCCCACCGTGAACTCGTATAAATTGATGCCCAGCATGCAGAAGAGATACAGCGTCACCCCTTCCGGCGGTAGCAGAATCAGCGCGACGGGCAGCCCAAAGTAGCCGGTATTACCGGTGCCAGAGGAGAACGCCAGCAGCGCGCCTTCCTGCGGGCCAAAGCGGTGTTGGGTAGCCCAGCGCACGGCCAGTGCCATGGCACTGACCAATAGAAACATCGCCAGGGTGAGCACCAAATACTCTAAGGTGGGGCCGCCATTCATCAGCGCGCGAAAAATTGTCAGCGGCGCAATCAGGTACACCAGCAGCGTGGCGATCGGGCGCGGGTCTATTTTCAACCGTTGGGCGGCAATAAAGCCGAGCCCCACATACCCTAACAGCATAAGCAGCGGGCCCATTAGAGCGCTGGGTGCTAAGTCCATATCTCCTCCTTGATAGACGCGGTGGTGCCAACATGAGCCGAATTGAAGGTCGACCGTGGAATCTTTCATTAGCCGCTGCGCGGCGAAGCAGCGAGAATACCCTAAATAATGATCACGTTACCGCACTGCGAGGATAAACCATGAGCAGCCAAGAGCATCCGTTAGGTATTAGCTTTGAATTCTTTCCGCCCAACACCGATGCAGGTCGGGAGAAGCTAATTCACGTGCGTGATGAGCTGGCCGCTCGTAACCCGCGTTTTTTCTCGGTCACCTACGGCGCGGGTGGCTCCACCCAGGCGCGCACTCGGGATATCGTGCGCACCGTTAGCCAAAGTGGCATCACCACGGCGCCGCACCTCTCCTGCATCGGCAGCGAAAAGGCACAGCTGCGCGATTTACTGGCGCAGTACCGGGAAGAGGGCGTCGATAGCCTAGTGGCCTTGCGCGGTGACATGCCCTCCGGGATGGCCAGTATCGGCGAGCTGCGCTACGCCAATGAATTGGTAGAGTTCATTCGTGACGAGACAGGCGACCACTTCGACATCGCGGTAGCGGCGTACCCGGAATCTCATCCACAGGCCCCCAGCCTTGATAAGGATGTGGAAAACTTTGCCCGCAAGATGAATGCGGGTGCCAACATGGCGATTACCCAGTACTTCTTTACCGCCGATGCCTATTTCCACTTCGTCGATAAAGCGCGGGCGCTGGGCGTTGAGCAGCCGATCATTCCTGGCATCATGCCGATTACCAACTACACCAAGCTGGCGCGGTTTTCCGATGCCTGCGGCGCGGAAATTCCCCGCTGGATTCGCAAGCAGTTAGAAGCCTACGGCGATGACAGCGACGCCATTGCCGCCTTCGGTACCGATGTAGTGACTCGCCTGTGTGAACGCCTGTTGGATGGCGGCGCGCCAGGCCTGCACTTCTACACGCTGAATCAGGCAGCCCCGGTGTTGAAGGTGGTGGATAACCTGAGCTAACGCTGTCGCCTGTTGATGATACCGGCCTGCATCCTTGATGCAGGCCGGTTTTTTATGGGTGGCCGACAGGACGTGAGCGCTTTGTGGTGGTCGGCAGGCGCATAAAAAAGCCGGAACCTCTCGGTTCCGGCTAGTGCGTAGCTTGGCTCTAGTAACGTGACGGTTTACGCAGCGCTTGCCGTTGCCTTGCCTTTGCCACCATGCTGCTTGCGCTGCATGATGAACAGCACTGTACCAATCGCTAAGCCCGCGATGTCAGTGTAGATGCCGCCGTAGATCAAGAACATGGCACCGACCAGCATGACCAAGCGCTGGGGTAAGTTCACCGGGCCGAAGAACCACTTCTGAACCATGCCCGAGAGCAGCACGATGCCAAGCGTCGCGGTCAGGCCAACACGCAGGATCTGCATGGCGGAGCCTTCCATCAGCATGGCCGGGCTGTAGAAGAACATGAACGGCACGATAAACGCCGCTAGGCCAATCTTGAACGATGCTACTGAGGTGCCCATGGGGTTGTCCCCAGAGATACCGGCCGCCGCGTAAGATGCCAACGCTACCGGCGGCGTAATGGCCGAGACCACCGCGAAGTAGAACACGAAGAAGTGTGCTGTCAGCGGTTCAATACCAATATTGATCAAACCCGGTGCCACTACAGAGGCCGCCACCGCGTACGCCGCCGTGGTGGGCATGCCCATCCCCAGCATGATGCTGATCAACATCGCAAAGAACAGCGCTAACAGCTGGCTAACGCCCGCCAAGCCAAGCAACAGTGAAGAGAAGCGCGCGCCAACGCCGGTCAGCGAGATAACACCCACAATCAAACCCGCACAGGCACACACGGCAATAATCTGGATCGACATGGTGCCAGCAAGTTGCAGCGCTCTCAGAATCGCACGCAGGCCCATCTTATTGGGTGAGAGCCAGCTCACCACCGCCGCAGAGGCTGTGGCCAGGGTGCCGGCACGAATGACCGAATAACCCATGAACAGCGCTGCAATCAGAATAATGATCGGCGCGAACAGATAGACCTGTTTCACCAGCTTCGAGAACAGCGGAATCTCGTCTTTGCGCATACCGCGCATGCCTTTACGGGCGGCTTCAAAGTCGACCATAAAGTAGATAGAAGCAAAGTAGAGAATGGCAGGGATAATCGCGGCAATCGCGATCTCGGTATAAGGAATACCGGTCACTTCTGCCATGATGAATGCGCCTGCGCCCATGATCGGCGGCATAATCTGGCCACCGGTCGAGGCCGCAGCTTCAATGGCACCTGCGCTACGGGCGGGGTAGCCCACCTTCTTCATCAACGGAATGGTCAAAGAGCCTGTCGATACCACGTTACCGGCCGAGGTGCCGTTAATCATCCCCATCAAGCCAGAAGCGAAGATGGCGACTTTCGCCGGGCCACCCCGGGCGCGGCCTGCAGCAGCAAAGGCGAAATTGACGAAGTAGTCACCCACTTTAGACGCCTGCAAGAAGGCGGCAAAAATGATGAACAGAATAATATAAGTAGAGGAGACCGCCGTCGTCGGGCCAAGAATGCCCGCATCGGTATACACCTGACTAAAGAAGCGCTGTACCGACAGGCCAGGGTAGCCTAGGAAGCCGGGCAGGTGTGGGCCTGCAAATACGTAGGCGAGGAAGATGGCGGAAATCACTACCAGCGCCAACCCTGCCACCCGGCGAGTCAATTCTAGAATCAGCAATGAACCGGCAATGGCGGCCCAAGAGATGCCAGGAGGCGCAAACGAGGTGCCGGTGGACATCCGCATGCTGGTATTAAACGCCATCAGCAGGTAACCGGCGCTGGCCAGTGCACACACCATCAATACCAAATCGGCAGGATTAAACCGGTGGCGTGCCTGACGGTAGAACCAGGACAGCACAATGGCACCTGCGGTGGTGGCCATCAGCGGGTAGCCAAAGTGCAACGTTTCAACCGCGGGGTCGATGCGCATGGCACCGCCGTTGATGGTTTGCTGCATCAAAAATACTTGCACCAGCGAGTAAACCGCTGGCGCTAATAACGCATAGCTCACCCATTTTAGCCAAGCGGGGGAGGCTTGCTGGTCATCTTCAGCAAAGCGGGCACCGGCAAACAGCCCGTAACCCAAAATCAACGCACCGGCGATGTGTACGATACGAAACGACCAGGTTTCCATGGGGTACACATTGAGCGAAAACAGGTGGAAGCCTGAATAGGCAATCGCCAGTGCAGCAAATAAAAAGAATTGCCAGCCAACAAACAGGCGGCGGTTGCCCTCAACAACTTCTTCATCGACGCCATCAGCAATCGATTCTGGCGTTGATGAAGCAGCTAAGGCGTCATCCTTGAGGCCGTTGGGATCTTGGTCGGTATTGTGACTCATCAGAGGTCACCCTCACAGCAAAAGCAGAGAAAGGGGCAGGAGCAAACGCTGCCCCGCCCGACAGGGTCGGTAACGGGGCAGCGCGATGGAGCGTGGTGCTTACTTGATCATGTCGTCAGAGATGTCATAACCGTTCTCTTCGTACCAGCGAGCTGCACCCGGATGGAATGGCAGTACGCTGTTGTGCACGATGTTCTCCGGAATGCTGGTTTCAGCACTGCGGTGTACGTCGCGCATACGATCATTGTTTTCCATCGTGACCTTGGTTACTTCATAAACGAAGTCTTCGGGCAGATCACAGCCAGCAATCGCGAAGTTCCACATGGAGACGGCGCGTGCGTCTTCTTCCAGCGTGGTGTAAGTGCTTGCCGGAATGGTGAACTCAGCGACCGGGAAGGCATCTAGCACGGTGGCCAGCTCTTCTTCGGTAAACTCGATGATGTTCACATCGGTTTGTACTTCAAGCTGGCTAACGGCAGGAATCGGAATACCTGCAGCGAAGGCAACAACGTCCAGCAGGCCATCCTGAAGCTGACCGCCCAGGTCAGACCAGCCGCCGTTACGACGCTCGAAGTTCACGCCCAGGGTTTCCAGCATTGCTGGGAAATAGGTGTCGGACGTAGAAGCCGCCGGGCCAAAGCCGATGCGTGCGCCATCAGGAATGTCGGAGATAGAGGTAATACCGGAGCTGGAGAGCGCCGTAATAGAGAACGGTGTTTCATACATCGGGAACAGCGCACACACGTTATCCATCACCATACCCGGTGCCAAAGGGCTTTCGCCTTTCAGAGCATCCGATGCAGGGCCCATGGTGGTCAGGCCGAAGGCCATATCACCGGTGTGCACCAGCGCCAGGTTTTGGGTCGGGCCGCCAGTGACTTCGCCGCCGCCAGAAACACCTAGCTCGTCAGCAATGAAGTTGGCCCAGCCAGAGCCGTAAACGAAGTAGGTGCCGCCTTGGCTTGCGGTACCTACTGTGAAGTTAGAGGGCCAGTCGGAGCGGTCCGCATGGGCAGTGCCTGCAGCAAGTAGCGCGCTGCCTGCGAGCAGGGCGATGGTTTTTGGCATCGTATTGCGCATGGCGAGATTTCCTAAGCTGTTATTGGGATTATCGTCTGGCGGGTGGTTAACACCGCCAGTGCTTCATCATTAAGCAGCTTATACAGAGCGATACTTGTGCCAAATAAGCAGTTGTCTATTGAAAACAAGGCATTAAAAATTTGCTCTTCAACTTTGGTTGAAAAGCAAAAAAGAGGAAGTGTCTGGTTTTTCGCACGTTTTGCGAGAGCAAGTGTGCGGTTATTCGCACACTTTTATCGACGTGGATTCAATGATGAAGACGGCAGCGGAGTTACTTCTTTTTACCTGGATCAAGAATGCGCACGGGCTGTACATCTTGAACTTTTTGTTCGTCGCGCACTTGGTTAACGCGGGTAGTGAGTTCCGGAGTTGATTCATCTTCGATAGGCAGCTGCTCGAAAAAATCACAGCTCACACACTCACGGTAGCGAATGCTGTTTTGTTCCCAAGCGCGGATGCGATCCATGGCTGCACAGCGTGGGCAGATAACACCTGCAATAAAGCGTTTAACGGTCGACATACCTACTCTCCCAATGTGCGGCGGCGAGGCCGCCGCACCGGATAAAAAACAGACAGCTTATGCGGCGCGAATACCGCTATGGCGAAGCAGCGGCTCTACACTGGGCTCGCGGCCTCGGAAGGCGAGGAACAGTTCCGCGGCATCACGAGCGCCACCCTGTTCCAATATCTCCTCCCGGAAGCGTTGGCCAGTGGTCGGGTCGAAAATACCGGCCTCTTCAAACGCGCTCCAGGCATCGGCGGAGAGCACTTCTGCCCATTTATAGCTGTAATAGCCCGCCGCATAGCCGCCTGCAAAAATATGGCTGAAGCTATTTTGGAAGCGGTTAAAATCCACCACAGGGACGACGGAGGTTTGGCTGCGAACATCGTTTAGCAGCGTTTGTACATCGCTGGCCGAGGGGGCTTCCAGCTCGTGGTGAAGGCGCACGTCAAACAGGGAAAACTCAATTTGGCGCATCATGCCCATAGCGGACTGGAAGTTTTTAGCCGCTTGTAAGCGCTCAAACAGTACTTCCGGCAGCGGTTCGCCGGTTTCTACATGCTTGGCTAGCAGGTCGAGACCTTCCCGCTCCCAGCAGTAGTTCTCCATAAACTGGCTGGGCAGCTCAACCGCATCCCAGGCCACGCCGTTGATGCCTGACACGTCGGCCACGTCTTGCTTGGTCAGCATATGGTGCAAACCATGGCCAAACTCGTGGAACAGCGTGGTCACTTCATCATGGGTCAGCAGCGCAGGCTTGCCGCCCACCGGCGCGGTGAAGTTACAGGTCAAAAACGCCACCGGTAGCTGCACGCCGCTCTCGGTTTGACGACGTACCCGGCAGTCAGCCATCCACGCGCCGCCACGCTTGCCTTCACGGGCGTAGAGATCTAAGTAAAAACCGGCAATCGGTTTGCCCTGCTCGCTGATTCGGTAAAAGTGGACGTCGCCGTGGTAGCTCGGAGCGCTATTATCCTGCTCTATTTGAACGTTATAGAGACGCTCAACGACCTGGAATAAGCCGTCGACAACCCGGGGCGCGGGGAAGTAAGGCCGCAGCTGCTCTTGGGAAATATCGTAGCGCGCTTCGCGCAGCTTTTCGCTGGCATAAGCGACATCCCAAGGTTTAAGAGAATCGATGCCAAGCTCATCACGGGCATAGGCACTTAGCTCGGCAAACTCCTCCTTCGCCTGTGGTTTCGCTCGGCGGGCGAGGTCTTCCAAGAAGTCCAGCACCTGAGTGGGGGAGTCTGCCATTTTAGTGATCAGCGAGTAGTCGGCGTAGGTGTCGAAGCCGAGCAGGCGCGCCAGTTCCTGACGCAGGGCCAGAATCTCTTCCAAAATGTGGGCGTTGTCGAACTTGCCCGCATTGGGCCCCTGGTCGGAGGCACGGGTCACAAAAGCGGTATACACTTCCTCGCGCAGCTCGCGGCTGTCGGCGTAGCTGACAATCGGGTAGAAACTGGGGAAATCCAGCGTAATGCGATAGCCCTCAGCGCCTTTGGCTTCTGCCAGGGCTTTGAGGGTTTCCAAGGCGCTGTCGGGAACGCCTGCCAGTGCCTCGCGATCCTGAATATCTTTATGCCACGCTTGGGTGGCGTCCAGCACGTTATTAGAAAACTGGTTAGAAAGCGTAGAGAGGCGGGACTGAATCTCGCCGTAACGGGCCTTCTTATCCGCCGGCAGGTCGACCCCGGCCAGACGGAAATCGCGCAGGGCGTTATCCACCGTGCGCTGCTGGGCGCCTGTTAACGTTGCCCAGCTCTCGCTCTCTTTCAACGCCTGCCAGCCCTTAAACAGCCCTTCGTGCTGACCGACCCAGGTGCCAAACGCAGAGAGTTTTTCCAGGCAGGCTTGGTAGGCGTCACGCAGTTCGGGGGTGTTCATGGTGCCGTTAAGATGCGATACCGGCGACCAGGCTTGGGAAAGGCGGTCGTTCACCGCTTCCAGCGGCGCGGCAAAGTTGTCCCACGCTGGGGGTGTGGTAGCGGCCTGTTGGGCAAGGCGGTCGATGGCTTCGCGGCTCTCATCGAGCAGCGTTTCCACGGCGGGCACCACGTGATCGGCACGAATGTCGGCGAAGGGGGGAAGCTCGTGGCTCTCTAGCAACGGGTTGCGGGACATAAGCACCTCGGTAGCAATCAAGTTAGGGGCGCACAGAAACGTACGCTGATAGTGACACAGTGCGGGCAGTGAGGCGCTGTTTCAATACTTGGCGCATCGCAAGCGTTTGGCCTGGGCGCAAGCGCCTGCTAGTCTTGCCGCCTTTCTGTATCCGTAATCAGCGAGTGTCACCAATAAGTGCCACCCATGGCAGGAGCAAGTGATGAGTGAAACGCTAGAGCGCTGGGGGTCGAAGCGGGCCTTTATCTTGGCGGTAACAGGTGCTGCGGTTGGGCTGGGTAATATTTGGCGCTTTCCGTATGTCGCGGGGGAGAACGGCGGCGCCGCCTTTTTGTTGATCTACGTGGCGTTTGTGCTGTTGTTGGGTATTCCCGTGATGATGGCGGAAATCCTCATTGGGCGTGCCGGGCGGCGCGGGCCGATGCAAGCCCTAGGCGCATTGGCGTCAGAAGCGGGGGCTTCCCGACACTGGCGCTGGCTGGGGCTGTTTGGTGCGTTTACGGTGTTCTGTATTTTGTCGTTTTACTCGGTGGTGTCGGGTTGGTCAATTGAGTTTTTAGTCGCTTCGGTGAACGGCAATTTTGACGGTGCCAGTGCCGCCGAGATCGGTGCGGGCTTTGAGGCGTTTTTGGCCAACCCTGGGCTCCTTATCTTTAACCATTCGCTGTTTCTATTTATGACCATGACCGTGGTGGCCGCTGGCGTGGCAAAGGGGCTGGAGCGGCTTAATAACCTGCTGATGCCGCTGCTTTATGGGCTACTGCTGCTGTTAGCCATTTATGCGACGACCACCAGTGGCTTTGGCACGGCGTTATCGTGGCTCTTTTTGCCCTCTTTTGAAGACGTGACGGCAGAAGTCGTTCTGCACGCCATGGGCCATGCCTTCTTTACGCTGGCAGTCGGTGCCTGTGCGCTGATGGCGTATGGGGCGTATATGCCCGATGAACAGAGCCTGCCGAAGGCGGCTTTTGCGGTAGCGGTGCTGGATATTAGCGTGGCGCTGCTGGCGGGCATCGCGATTTTCTCGGTGGTGTTTGCGCAAGGCATGGACCCCGCCGATGGCCCGGGGCTGATGTTTGTCACGTTACCTATCGCCTTTTCAGAGCTGCCGTGGGGCTCGCTCTGGCTCAGCGTATTTTTCTTACTGCTGTTGCTGGCCACCTGGACATCAGCGATTAACCTTGCCGAGCCCATGGTGGCAACGCTGCAGGGGCTGGGCTGGCGGCGCAGTATTTCTACCGCCGTGGTGGCGATCAGCGTCTGGTTGCTGGGCCTGCTGTCGGCATTCTCGTTCTCGACGTTGGCAGAATTTAGGCCCCTGTTTGGGCGCAATATTTTTGAGCTAGTCAGCAGTATTCCGCCGGACATTTTTCTGCCCTTAGGCGGTTTGTTGATTGCTACCTTTGCGGCGTGGGTGATGCCACAGGCGTTAGTAGTGAAAGCGCTGGGCGTTGGTGAAGGCGGTTACGTGGTGTGGCGCAATCTTGTGCGCTGGGTGTCGATCCCACTGACGTTTATTGTTCTGCTCGGTGGGTTGCTATAGTCCTGTTCAGGTGTCGTTGTTAAACGCTGTGTTCTTTAAAGGAGAGTGCCATGAGCAGTGCCCTACGAACGTTTCACGGGATGTCGCCTCAGTTGGGGGACCGGGTGTATATCGACCCCGCCAGCGTAGTCATCGGTAATGTCACGCTAGGCGATGACTGCTCAGTGTGGCCAATGACGGTGATCCGTGGCGATATGCACCGCATTACCATCGGTGCGCGCACCAGCGTTCAAGATGGCAGCGTGCTGCACATCACTCATGCAAGTGACTTCAACCCCGATGGTTTTCCGCTCTCCATTGGCGATGATGTCACCATCGGCCATAAAGCCATCCTGCATGGCTGCACGCTAGGCAACCGTATTTTGGTGGGTATGGGCGCCATCGTGATGGATGGCGCAGTGGTTGAAGACGATGTGATTATTGCCGCTGGCGCGGTGGTGACACCGGGTAAACGGCTGGAAAGCGGCTACGTTTATGCCGGTAACCCAGCGAAGGCGCTGCGCCCGCTTAAGGAGAAAGAGCGTGCCTTCTTTCCCTACACCGCAGGCAATTACGTTAAGTTAAAAGATCAGTTCCTTATGGAAGCCGCCGAAGTTCGCTAAGCGATTGCCTTACCACTCTTTTTTCTAACATAGCCATGTTGTGCGCACTGAAAATCTGGTAATTTATCCAGTTTTCCAGGGTGCCGCGACATGGCTAATTTTCGCACGCATATAACGGTAGCAGCAGCGGGCGGCACGCTAATGGCTTACGTTGGCTGGCAGGCGCAGTGGTGGGTGGCCCCGCAAGCGCTGCTGGTCATTGCCCTGGTGGCCTTTGGCGGTATTCTGCCCGACATTGATGCTGACCGTTCTCGCTCTATCCGGCTGATTTTTAATATCTTATCAGTGCCTTCGCTGGTGCTGGGGGTGCTGTTGCTGCAGCCGTGGTTAACGCCGGGGCTGCTGCTGGTGGCGTGTGGCGGTATCTATTTTTCGGTGCGCTATTTAGCATCCGTGCTGTTTTCACGCCTGACCGTTCATCGGGGGATTTGGCATTCGTTGATGGCGGCAATGCTGTGTGCGTTAGCCACCGCTGCGTTGAGCTACCATTTGCTGGCCCAGCCAGCGTGGTTAGCGTGGTCCCATGGGGCGGCGGTGTTGTTTGGGTTCCTTATTCACTTGAGTTTAGATGAGCTGTTTAGCGTTGACTTGGAAGGGGCGCGGCTTAAGCGCTCGTTTGGTACGGCGCTTAAGCTGGGCGATGGTCGTCGCCCCCTCTCTAACGTATTGATGCTGATTGCGCTGCTGGTGCTGACCCCGTGGGTGCCGCCGTGGGGGGTGTTGCTAGAGCTGTTTCATCAGGGCTCGCTGCTGTGGCGGTAGTCGTCTGCGCTAAGGCCGTGTTTCTTGAGCTTGTCGTAAAACGTTTTACGGGGAATGCCTAAGTGGCGGCAGACATCGGTAACGCGGCCATGGTGGCGGGCCAATGATTGGCTAATCAAACTCTTTTCAAACAGCTCTACTTGGCGTGGCAGGGTGGGCTCTTGTGTATCGGCCGCCACGCCTTCCAACAGCACATCCAGGCGGTAATCAAACGCTGCGCCTAACAGTACATAGCGTTCGGCCAGATTACGCAGCTCGCGAACATTGCCGGGCCAGTCGTGGGCCAGTAGCGCAGCGACCGCGTGGCTATCCAGGGTGGGCGCTTCTAAGCCACTGCGGTTAGCGGCCACCACCGCAAAGTGCTGAAACAGCAGCGGGATATCTTCCCGCCTTTCCCGTAGGGCAGGCAGCGGGAGCGTCACGACGTTCAGCCGGTAGTAAAGATCCTCGCGAAAGCGGCCCTCTTCAGCGGCGACTTTTAGGTCTACTTTGGTGGCCGCAATGACCCGTATGTTGAGCGGCACCGCTTCGTTGGCCCCTAGGCGCTCCACGCTACGCTCTTGCAACACGCGCAGCAGCTTTACCTGCAAAGCCAGTGGCATCGACTCGATCTCATCGAGAAAGACCGTGCCGCCATTGGCGTGTTCGAACTTACCAATGCGCCGCTCCACTGCTCCCGTAAACGCGCCTTTCTCATGGCCAAACAGCTCTGATTCGATGGTGTTTTCTGGCACCGCACCGCAGTTGATGGCCATAAACGGACTGTTACGCCGTGCGCTGCGCTCGTGAATGGCCCGGGCGACCAAGTCTTTGCCGGTGCCCGTTTCGCCAAAGAGCAGCACGTCCGCTTCGACTTGGCTGATGCGCTGAATCATCGCGGCAAGCCGTGAGATGACCTGGGTACGGCCAACAAGGCGGGGGCCAAGTGCGGCCTGCTGAACTTCCAGCTCGGCTTTTAAACGCAGGTTCTCTAAGCTTAGCTGGCGCTTTTCGATCCCGCGCCTCACCACGTCCAAGAGTTGGTCGCCGGCAAAAGGCTTTTCTAGAAAATCCCAGGCGCCTGCCCGCATCGCCTCAACGGCGGTGGAGATATCGCCATGGCCGGTGATCAGGATGATCGGCAGAGTGGCATCGCGGCTATGTAGCTCATGCAGAAGCGCCATGCCATCCATGCCCGGCATGCGGATGTCACTGACAATCACTCCGGGAAAGTTCGCCGGCAGGGCGGCCAGCGCTTGCTCGGCCGATTCAAAGCAGTGGGGCGTGTAGCCCGCAAGTTCTAACGTTTGGCTGGCGGTGATACGCAGATGCGGTTCGTCGTCGATCACCATGACCGGCAGCGTCGACGGCTCATGCATAGGGTTGATTCTCCTGTTTTAGGCGGGCAGCCGATGGCTCCGGGGCCTTTGAGCGCGGCAAGTTGACCGTGAAGCAGGCACCTCCCGTGGCGTGATTCGTGGCCTGCAGTTTGCCGCCAAGGTCTTCCATAATACGCGAGGAAATAGAGAGTCCTAGCCCTAACCCGCTGCCGGGTGCTTTAGTGGTAAAAAAGGGTTCAAAAATATGCCCAAGGTGGTCGGTCGCTATCCCCGGTCCGCTGTCCAACACGCTAATGACGACCTGCTCTTTGTGCACATCGGCGCTGAGGGTTAAGACGGGCTGTTCAATTTCTTTCATCGCCTGCACGGCATTGCCGATTAAGTTAACGAGCACTTGTTCTAGCCGCACTAAGTCACCTTCAACCCAGAGTGTCTCGTCAGGCCACTGCTGCACCACGTGGATGCCATCATCGCGCAGTCGGCTATGAAAGAGGCGTAGCGCGTACTCAATACACGCCTGAACAGAGATGGTTTCTTGGCGCTCGCTGCTTTTGCGAGAGAACTGGCGTAGCTGGGCGCTGATATCGGCCATTCGTTCGGTAAGCTCGACAATCTGCGCTAAATTGGCGTCGGCGCTTTCAATCCTGGATAGCTCAATAAAGCGCCGAGCGTTTTCAGCATAGGCACGAATCGCTGCTAAGGGTTGGTTGAGCTCGTGATTAATCCCAGCAGCTAACTGGCCAAGCACGGCCAGCTTCGCGGCTTGAATAAGCTCATCCTGGGTTTGGCGTAAGTTGGCCTCGGCGCGCCGGCGCTCTTCAATCTCATCAGAGAGGCGTTGGTTGCTGGCGACTAAGTCGCGGGTACGACGCTCGACGCTGACTTCAAGCTCATCTCGCACGCGGGCTAACGTTTTACGTTCACGCTCGGCAAAGGCTTCGCGCTCACGACGCAGCCGCAGGCGCTGCCAACCAATGCCACCCGCCAGCGCGACCACGCCGTATAAGCCTCCTGCCATGAGGGCCGCGATCCACTGGGCGTTGATGACCGGGGTGAGTGGCTTAAGAATGTGCATCTGCCAGCCAAATTCAGGAATAGGGCGGGTCAGGCTTAAGTAACGGCCACCGCTTAGCGGGCCATGGTCAAAGCTCACCAAGTGGCTGCCTGGGCCGTAAGGGGTCTCAAGCTGAATGCCCGACGGCGTTAATGGCTCCAGCGCATAGCGGCGGGTAGCCCTGAGCGCTTCACGCTGCTCATCGCTAAGCGGATACAGTGCATTCATGCGCAGCCCTGGGTGGCTGGCCATAAAGATAATGTTGTCGCTGTCAGAGACAAATAGCTCAGCATCCTGCTCTGCCCAGCTCTCTTCCACGTCATCCAGCAGCACCTTGACGACAATCACGCCATCCGGCTTAGCATCGGGAGAGGTATCGTCCAGCCAAACCGGCGAGGAGAAATAGTAGCCGCGCTCAAGCGACTGAATGCCTAAGCCAAAAAAGCGCCCTTGGCCACCGGCGATAGCATCGGAGTAGTAGCTGCGAAACGCGTAGTTCTGGCCAATAAAGGTGTTAGGACGATGCCAGTTACTGGCGGCAATGGTGTCGGCATTCCGGTCAAGCAGGTAGACATCTGAGACTCCCGACGTAAAGCGAAAGCGATCCAGCAGCAGGTTGAGCGGCATGGAGTCTTGGCTGTCGGGGGAGTCTAGAAAACGCTGTACGCCTTCTCGTGTGGCGAGCATTTGTGGCAGATAGTCGTAGCGAAGCAGGTAGCCGTTTAAGTTGGCGGCTGAGAGGCGTAATTCGTTTTCGGCATCATCTTGAAGGTTTGAAAGTGCCTGCTCACGGGCGAGCTGCGCGGCTTGCCACATACACAGCAGTAGCCCTATCGGAATAGCGATGAGCCATAGCCGTCGCCAGTGCCGCCCGGTGTGGCTGACGTCACTGCTCATGCGGTACTGCCGGTGCCTTGGGCGCGGCGTAGAGCGCGCTGAGCCCGTGTTTCGGCTCTGGCCATTTCAAGCAGGCCCTCTTCCACGTACACCAAGTGTTCATGGGCGCGGGTGCGAGCATCTTCAGCACGGCCTTCTAAAATGGCATCTAGCAAGGCACGGTGCTGCTTCATCAATTGGGTGCGTGAGTCGGGTTTAGCAAACAGATGCGCCAAATTGTCCACGATGCTCTGTTCTAGCAAATGGAAAATACCGCGAATGGTGTGTAACAGCAGTACGTTGTGCGCGGCTTCGGCAATGGCTAGGTGAAAGGCGGCGTCTAGTTTTGCTTCCTGAGCCGGATCGGCCCCCACAAAGCCACCGTCAAGCTCTTCAAATCGCTGGATCAGCACAGCTTTATCGGCAGGCGTGGAGCGCAGGGCTGCGTAGTAGGCAGAAATTCCCTCCATGGCATCGCGGAATTCCAGCAGGTCTAAATGGAACTCATTATGGCGGGAGAGCATTTCCAACAACGGATCGGTATAGCCGTTATTCAGCGTCTCGTTCACGAACGTACCGCCACCTTGGCGGCTAGTGAGCAGGCCGCGAGCCGCCAGTTTTTGAATCGCTTCTCGCAACGATGGCCGCGAGACGCCAAAACGCTCGGCAAGCTCTCTTTCAGGCGGCAAACGCTGGCCAGGCTTTAGGCTGCCCTCTAGGATCATGGCTTCTAAGCGCTCGGTAATGACATCGGCGAGGCGCTGCTGGCGGAGCGGTGGATAGGTCATTGAAAAATGCTCCTTTAATTGGTAAGACCAATAATAGAGCGTTTCATTATCTTGCTCAAGCGTCATGGCGGCGTTCATGGGCAATTATCAAGCAGCCTATGTATTTGAACTAAAGTATAGGCGCTTAAGACGCGCTGGCAGCCATCTTCGTTTGACACGCTCGTGTCATCTCATTAACGTTGACAAGTTACTCTTGTAAATTGGTAATACCAATACTGCTTCTTGCGTGTGTAGGGATTTTGACGGCATGTGTGATTCGAGCGTCGTCGTGAGCTGATTATCGCCTACTCTTAATCGCTGCTTATTAATGGCTACTTACAACAACGCTTCCATTGCATAGGGCACGTCATGATCATTTCAGCCTCTACGGACTATCGGCAAGCCGCCAAACGACGCCTTCCGCCTTTTCTTTTTCACTATGCCGATGGCGGTTCATACGCCGAGCATACGTTGCGGCGCAATGTGGACGATCTTCGCGATGTCGCGCTGCGTCAGCGTGTATTAAAAGATATGTCATCGCTTTCTCTTGAAACTGAGCTGTTTGGTGAAAAGCTAGCGATGCCCATTGCTTTGGCACCCGTTGGGCTGGCCGGAATGTATGCACGCCGCGGTGAAGTACAGGCAGCGTGTGCGGCAACGAAAAAGGGGATACCTTTTACACTATCGACCGTGTCCGTGTGCCCGATTGCTGAAGTGGCCGCTGCCGTGGAGCGCCCCATCTGGTTTCAGCTCTATGTACTGAAAGACCGTGGCTTTATGAAGCATGTGCTGGAGCGGGCGAAAGAGGCAGGCGTGAAGACGCTGATTTTTACCGTTGATATGCCGGTGCCTGGGGCGCGCTATCGAGACGCTCACTCTGGGATGAGCGGTAAGAATGGCCCTATGAAACGCATGCTGCAGGCAGCGATGCATCCTTTATGGGCGTGGGACGTTGGTATTCATGGCCGTCCCCACGACCTTGGCAATGTGTCTGATTACCGAGGTAAGCCCACAGAGCTTGAGGATTACATTGCCTGGCTTGGCAATAACTTTGACCCCGCGATCTCGTGGAAGGATCTTGAGTGGATTCGTGAGTTCTGGGATGGCCCGATGATTATCAAGGGTATCCTCGACCCTGAAGATGCTCGCGATGCGGTGCGTTTTGGTGCCGATGGCATTGTGGTGTCGAATCATGGCGGTCGGCAGTTAGATGGTGTGCCTTCTACCGCGCGAGCGCTACCTGCTATTGCCGATGCTGTTAAAGGTGATCTGGCGATTTTGGCCGACTCTGGGGTGCGCAGCGGGTTAGATGTGGTGCGGATGATTGCCATGGGGGCAGACACTGCATTAATAGGCCGTGCGTTTATCTATGCATTGGCCACGGCAGGAGAGGCGGGCGTTGCTCACCTGCTGGAGCTGTTTGAGAAAGAGATGAAGGTAGCGATGACGCTAACAGGAGCGCGAACCATTGCCGACCTTAGCTCGGAATCGCTGGTATCTAGCGGGATTGCTGCTATTGACCAGTCCTCTTAATAGAGGGCTGTTAAAGTGGCGCTATAAGGTATCAGAACAATATTGGAGTTTTTTTACAAAACCCTCTTGCCAACCCGGCCGCGAATCCGTAAAGTACGCATCCGCTGCCGGGGACGCCAAGCGTTACCAGCGG
>NZ_JAWJBT010000032.1:0-34377 GCF_046536035.1 Halomonas sp. SIMBA_159 | reverse complement strand
GAGTCAGGCCACGAGTGTACGCCTACTCTAAAAGCAACGAACCCACCAAAATAGGTGGGTTCGTCAGCAGTCTGAAACCGCAGGCGAAGCGCCTGCGGTTTTTTTATGGGTGGTGTTCAAGGCCAGCGTTAAAATTGCGGAAAGGTTAGTCCAAGGTACCTGCGATTAAGTCGTCAACAAAGGCAGCTAAATCAGCGTAGACCAACGCATGCTCTAGCCCGTCCCCTTTTGCGAGGGTCTTTTCACCTTTACCCGTTTTCACGAGAACGCTACGGCACCCCACCGATTCACCCGCTTGCAGGTCGCGTAGGCTATCGCCCACCATCCAACTGCCTTTCAGACTGGAAAGCGTTAGTTTGTCCTGTATCTCGGTAAATAGCCCAGGAAGCGGTTTACGGCAGCTGCACTGATCATCGGGTCCGTGAGGGCAGTAAGCGATATGGGCGATTTTTCCGCCTTCCGCTTCCACCAGCGCATGTAAGCGCTTATTCATAGCGTTCAGCGTGGCGTCATCATAGAAGCCACGGGCGATGCCGGATTGATTCGTAGCCACTGCCACGGTAAAGCCTGCCTGGGTAAGGCGGGCAATCGCGCTAATGGCAGAAGGGTAGGGGATCCATTCGGCAAGAGATTTGATATAAGCATCCGAGTCTTGATTAATCACGCCATCGCGATCCAGTATCACAAGCTGCTGAGCGGTAATCATGGGGCTCCTCTTATTGCGGTGGGCAAAAACGTCCACATTAGCGTAAGCCCTGAAGCGGGAATGAGCGAGTGTTTCACGTGAAACATTCGTGCCCTCAATAAAAAGCCCGGCTTATCAAAAGCCGGGCTATCGGTTGCGCCTTCAGAGCAGTCGACGCTCTAAACACTCATCGTGTCACTGGGGTAGCTGAGAGATATCGGCCACTTCCAGGAACAGCGCCTGCAGGCTGGCAAGCAGGGCAAGGCGGTTACGGCGAATGGCATCGTCATCCGCCATGACCATGACCTGATCAAAGAAGGCATCGACCGGCTCTCGCAGCGTGGCGAGCGCGTCTAGCGCTTGCTGATAATCACCTGCTGCGAACAGCGGAGCCACCTGCTGCTGGCTAGCCGTGACCGCTTCAAACAGCGCTTTTTCCGCCGCTTCTTGAAGAAGCGAAGCTTCTACCTGAGTGCTGCCATCATGCTCTTGCTTGCTCAGGATGTTGGAAACACGCTTGTTCGCAGCGGCCAGGGCTGCGGCTTCTTCACGCTGGGCGAAGGCTTTGACGGCACGTAAGCGACGGGCGAAATCCAGCGGTTTGGTGACCGGGCGGGCGCGAACCGCGAGGTACATCTCGGCAGAGATACCCTCTTCCTGGCCCCAGGCGCGGAAGCGGTCGAGCATATACGTCAGTACGTCTTCTACCAGGCCGTCGGCTTTTGGCAGATTCTGGTGCTGATCAGCCGCCACTTGCAGCAGTTCACGCAAGTCGAGATTCAGCTCGCCTTTCACCAGAATGTTCAGCACGCCAATGGAGGCGCGGCGAAGGGCGAAGGGGTCTTTTGCGCCAGTCGGGCGTTGGCCGATACCGAAGATGCCCACCAGGGTATCCAAACGATCAGCTAGCGCCAGCGCTTGTCCGGTCAGGCTTTGCGGAATGGCATCGCTGGCAAAGCGAGGCAGGTATTGCTCTTCTAACGCCTGGGCGACTTCCGCAGGCTCGCCATCCTGCTCGGCGTAGTAACGACCCATGATGCCCTGGAGTTCAGGGAATTCGAGCACCATCTCGGTGACGAGGTCACATTTTGCCAGGGTCACGGCACGCTGCGCGTGGGCCACATCGCCGTGAATACGCTCAGCGATAAAGGTCGCAATAGCCGTGCTACGGCGGGCTTTATCCGCTAGCGTGCCCAGCTGCTGCTGGAAGACCACGCTTTCTAGTTGCGGAATGCGCGAGGCCAGCGTGTGCTTGCGGTCGGTGTCGTAGAAGAAGGCCGCATCCGCCAAGCGCGGACGAATAACCTTTTCATTGCCGGAGATCACCTGATCAGGGTCTTGGCTCTCGATGTTCGAGATAGTGATGAACAGCGGCTTCAGCTTGCCCTGGTCATCCAGCAGGTGGAAGTACTTCTGGTTGGCCTTCATGGAGGAGATCAAGCACTCTGCGGGCACTTCCAAAAAGCGCTCGTCGAAGCTGCCGGTCAGTGCGACGGGCCACTCCACCAAACCGCTGACCTCTACCAGCAGGTCCTCGTCGATGACGGCGTTGGCTTCCTGAACTTCGGCCTCGGCGAGCACCTGTTCACGAATACGCTCTCGGCGACGCTGGCGGTCTGCCAATACGTAGGCGTTTTCCAGTGCTGCCAGATAGTCGTCGGCATGCTCAAGTTGAATCGCATCCGGCGCGTGGAAGCGATGGCCGTAGGTGGTACGGCTGGCTTGAAGGCCAAGGGCTTCGGCGGCAACAACTTGGCTACCGTATAGTGCTACCAACCAGTGAACCGGACGGGAGAACTCAACGCGGGACGCACCCCAGCGCATGTTCTTGGGCACCGGCAGCGACTGTAGTGTTTTACGCACCATCTCAGGCAGTAGCGCTTGAACGCTGTCACCCTGCTGCTGTTCGCGGTAGCCAAGCCAGGTGCCCTTATCGGTTTCCAGGTGGATCAGATTATCCACGCTGACACCGCAGGAGCGTGCAAAGCCTTCCGCCGCTTTGGTGGGGGCGCCGTCTTTAAACGCGGCGGCCAGGGCAGGGCCACGGCGCTCTACTTCACGGTCTGGCTGCTTGTCGGCAAGCCCGGTGACTTGTACGGCTAAGCGTCGCGGCGTGGCGTAGGCGGTCACCGCTTGGAAGGGAATCTCGGCTTCCTGTAGGCCTTTTTCAATGCCGGCAGCAAAGGCGTCTGAAAGCGCGTCCAGCGCGGTCGGCGGAAGCTCTTCTGCGCCTAGTTCTAATAAAAGCGTATCAACGGCCATTATGCGTCTCCCTGCTCAGCGAGCTCTTCTTGTAACAGTTCACGGCGTAATTCTTCCGGTGCCATGGGGAAGCCTGCTGCTTTACGAGACTCGAAGTAGGCGGTAGCGACATCACGCGCCATGGTGCGTACGCGCAGGATGAAGCGCTGACGTTCCGTGACGGAGATCGCGTGGCGGGCATCCAGCAGGTTGAACGTATGGGACGCTTTCAGCACCTGCTCGTAAGCGGGCAGCGGCAGGCTTGCGGCCAAGAGTTTGCTGCACTCTTTTTCCTGGTGATCAAACGCCGCGAAGAGCTGATCCACATCGGCGTGCTCAAAGTTATACGCCGACTGCTCGCGCTCGTTTTGCAGGTAGACATCGCCGTAGCTGACTTTGCTGCCGTCCGGCGCGATGGCCCATACCAAGTCGTAGACGCTATCGACATTCTGCAGGTACATGGCGATACGCTCAAGCCCGTAGGTCAGCTCGCCGGTGACGGGGTAGCACTCGATGCCGCCCGCCTGCTGGAAGTAGGTGAACTGAGTCACTTCCATGCCGTTGAGCCATACTTCCCAACCAAGACCCCAGGCACCTAAAGTGGGGGATTCCCAGTTGTCTTCCACGAAGCGCACGTCGTGGATCAGCGGGTCGAGCCCTAAACGCTTCAACGAACCTAGGTAAAGATCCTGTAGGTTGCTGGGGGAGGGCTTCATTACCACCTGAAACTGATAGTAGTGCTGCAGGCGGTTGGGGTTTTCGCCGTAGCGGCCGTCCGTTGGGCGGCGGGAAGGCTGAACGTAGGCAGCGTTCCAGGTTTCTGGGCCAATCGCCCGCAGGAAGGTGGCGGGGTGGAAGGTGCCCGCGCCGACTTCCATATCGAGGGGCTGGAGGATGACGCAGCCCTGTTCTGCCCAGTACTGTTGCAGAGCAAGGATCAAGCCTTGAAAGGTCGACACATCGGGTGTCGATTGGTTTGTCGAAACACTCATCGCGGAAAGCACCGTTGGCCATGAATTCATAAGCCGTCAAGTATACAATCACAGGCAGATGGGTTATAGGCACGTTAGCCAAAGAGCCGCTTTTGGTAAGGAGAACGAGATGATCGTTGTAACAGGCGGTGCCGGGTTTATCGGCGCCAATATTGTCAAAGCGCTAAATGCTCGTGGCCGTGACGATGTAATGGTGGTCGACGACCTGCGTGACGGCACTAAGTTTGTCAATTTGGCGGACTGCACTCTCGCCGACTACCTGGATAAAGATGATTTTATTGCCCGCGTGAAAGCAGCGCTGCGCGGTGAAACGGTGGATTTACCCACCATCGATGCGATTTTCCATGAAGGTGCTTGCTCGGATACGACCGAGTGGGATGGGCACTACATGATGGAAAATAACTTCGAGTACTCCAAAGTGCTGCTCAACTACTGCGAAAAACTGGGCATTCCTTTTCTGTACGCGTCGTCAGCGGCGACCTACGGCGGCAGCGAGGTGTTCAACGAAGCGCCGGAGTATGAAAAGCCGCTCAACGTGTACGGCTACTCAAAGCTGCTGTTTGATCAGCACGTGCGCTCGCGCTGGAACGAGCTGACCACGCAGGTGGTGGGCTTCCGCTACTTCAACGTTTACGGGCCGCGAGAGCAGCATAAAGGCAAGATGGCCAGCGTGGCGTACCACAACCACCTGCAGATCCGTAACGGCGAAACGCTGAAGCTATTCGGTGCTTACGGCGGCTACGAGGCGGGCATGCAGAGCCGCGACTTTGTTTACGTGGGCGATGTGGTTGATGTAAACCTCTGGTTCCTGGATAACCCCAGTGCGTCGGGCATTTTCAACCTGGGCACCGGCCGCGCCGAGCCGTTCAAGGCCATTGGCGAAGCGGTCATCGACTTCTACGGCCAGGGCGAAATCGACTTCATTCCCTTTCCCCAAGAGCTGAAAGGGCGCTACCAGAGCTACACCCGCGCTGATATTGGCAACCTGCGGGCGTCTGGCTGCGACGTGGAGTTTAAAACCGTCGCCCAGGGCGTTAAGGCGTACTTGGAGTGGCTAAATGGCTAACTCTGCCAAGCGACTGCTGGTAGTAGGCCCCTCCTGGGTAGGCGATATGGTCATGGCACAGAGCCTGTTTATGACCTTAAAAGCGCGCTACCCGGGTGCCACCTTAGGGGTGGTCGCCCCCGCGTGGTCTCAGCCGATTCTTGAGCGAATGCCGGAAGTGGATGAAGTACTGCCGTTGGCGGTGGGCCACGGTGAGTTTGGGCTGGTCAGCCGCCGCGAGCTGGCGGCTCGGCTACGGGGCCGCTTTGATCGTGCCATCGTGCTGCCGCGCTCCTGGAAAGCGGCGCTGGTGCCCTTTATGGCACGCATTCCTGAACGGGTGGGCTTTTTAGGCGAGCATCGCTACGGCTTATTAAAAGAGCGCCGCAAATTAGACAAGCAGGTGCTGGACCAAACCGTCAAACGCTTTGTATCGCTAGGGCTGCCTTTGGAAGAAGCGCAAACCGGGCAGTTCACGATTCCCAAGCCGCGGCTCACCATCGACCGCGACAACCTGGTGAATCTGCGTCTTACCCATGCGCTCTCCTCTCGTCCTGCTATTGGCATGATGCCCGGCGCAGAGTATGGCCCCGCCAAGCAGTGGCCGCTGGCGTACTTTCATCAACTGGCAGCAAGGCTGATCAAAGAGGGCTTTGAGGTAAGGGTGCTGGGCGGAGCGAAGGACCATGCGGCAGGGCAGGCCATCGTGAAAGGCCTGCCGCATGCGCATAATTTATGCGGGAAAACCCAACTGGCCGATGCCGTGGATTTGCTAGCCGACTGCCGCCAAGTGGTCACTAACGATTCGGGCTTGATGCATGTCGCTGCTTCTGTGGGCGTGCGCATCCATGCGCTTTACGGCTCCTCTTCACCCGACTACACGCCGCCACTGACGAATAATGCGGCCATACACTATCTAGGGCTCTCCTGCTCGCCGTGCTTTGAGAGAACGTGCCCTCTGGGTCACACAAACTGTTTAAACGAGCTGGACGTAGAGCGCGTTTACCAAGCCATGCGCGCGGATCGGCAGAATGCGAATGGCGTTATTGTTAGCGCATAATCTCCACCTCGTCGGCTTGGTCGGCGGGCGTTTCGGTGACTTGCTCGATAGCACTCTCTTCTGGCTCGCGCCGCTGAGGAGCCAGCCCTTCCCAAAGGCGGTGTTGGAGCGCGGTCTCTTCACGCAGCCGGCCATTCAGTGCTTCCAGCCCATGAATTTCTACCAGCGTGGGCTGGCTGCTGAGCAGTGAAGCGCCTAGCCCGGCGCGGTTATCGTTTAGCCGCAGTCCCATGGCGTCTAGAATGGTGGGGAAGACATCCAGCATAGTGGCACCTCGGTGCACTCGCTGTGGTTGAATACCATTACCTAGCATGATGAGCGTATTGTCGCGATCCAGCGCGGTGAGTTGATCCCATACCGATACGCGCATGGTGAGGTGATCACTTAACACCACGACCAGCGTATTCTCCAGCAGCCCCTCTTGCTCTAACTGTTCGATAAAATCACGCGCTTGGCGTGCAGAGCACTCCACCGAGTAGAGAATATCCTGGCCATCGAATTCGCCCTGGCGGTCCTGGCAGGTTTGTGAGGGGAATCCACTAGGCGCGTGCCCCGCGATGCTCAAGTTCACCACCGCCCAAGGGCCGTTATCTTCTTCGTTCAGGCGGCGTATTTCGTCGGCAGTAAAGTCGTATAGCGTATCGTCATACAGTCCCCAACTATTCACATACTCTGGGTCATCAAGTTCAGGCAGCAACTCCTCTTTACCTTTCACGGTATTGAACTGATGGCCGCGATAGAAAAGTCCCTTTCCAGCAAACTGCGTACTGGCGCCGCCCATAAAGCTGAGTCGATAGCCCTGGCCAGCTAATACGTCTCCCAGGCAGTCAACCCCAGGCACTACCTGATTGAGTGGCTCGAACTGACTATCGTGTAGAAGGCCTGCGGGCATGAGCGGCACGCCGCACTGGCTGGCGATCATCCCGGCCATGGTCCAGCCCGTATTTTCCATCTGATGAATGCCCTCAAACACCAGCCCGCGTTCGCCTAGTGCGGTTAAATCCGCATACGCCTCACCAAACAGCTCATTGCTGTAGGTGCGCTCCATGCTCTCTAAATACATCAGCAGTAGGTTGGGGGCATCGGGCTGGTCGCCGGTAGGCGGTGACACATAGCGGCGGTCTAGCCACGCGCCGTCGTCAGTCACAATGGCAGCACTGCGCTGGCCAATGCCATAGAGCAGCGGGTTAGCCGCCAGCAGCGCAATGGCAAAGAAGCGCTCGGTTAATCGCCAGCGTTGGTCGTGGCGCGACAGCCAGGTCACGGATGCCAGCACCGCTAACACCATTAAGGTATAGGTGAGCGCCAGCAGCATTTTCCCAGCTCCGCCGTGCTCTGCCATGCCTGCTTGAAGGTGAAAAAACACCGCGCCTAGATCGACGTTGCCAAAGCTATCGGCCAAATAGACATAGATGCTAAATAGGCTAAGTGGCGCAAGCGACCACGGCCACATGGCCCGGTAGCGAGCATTCAGTGGTGCACCCCAACGCAGTTTTAGGCCGACCCCAATCCACACGGCTGCGGTTAAAAAGAGTGTCCACCAAGGCAGGCGAGTTAGCACAGTGACGGCATAGCCGAGGCTGAGGCCAATCACAACCAGAGGCAGCCAGGGGGTAAGTTTGAGTGACCTTAAGGGGGGCATCCTGTATCCCTTTTCAGAACGTGCTAAATGAGTGGCTCAGCTTATCAAAAGTCGCGCGCCGTGGCCGTGTTAGCATGCAACTAAACGAGCTATGGTGATGAGCACCATGGGTCTTAAACCGAGTGGGCAAAGGTGAACCGTGTCTATTTCCGCTGTGTTAATTGTCAAAAACGAAGCGCACCATTTACGTGAGTGCCTGGAAACGCTGACCTGGGCCGACGAAATCGTGGTGCTCGATGCGGGTAGCCAGGATGAGACGTGTGCGATTGCGCGAGAGTTCACCCAGAATGTGAGCGTTAACGCCGACTGGCAAGGCTTTGGTATTCAGCGCCAGCGGGCGGAAGCCCTGGCAAACAGCGAGTGGATTTTGATGGTCGATGCCGATGAGCGCGTAACGCCTGAACTGCGCGACAGCATTCAAGCTGCCATTCAGCAGCCGCCTGCTGCCTACAGCGTGAGCCGGCTATCTTGGTGCTTTGGCCGCTTTATTCGCCACTCTGGCTGGTACCCAGACCGCGTGCTGCGCCTCTATCCGAAACGCCAGGCGGGCTATAACGCTTCGCTGGTGCATGAAAAGCTGGTGGTAGAAGCCGGGCTGGCTGAAAAGCCGTTATCCGGCGACCTGCTTCACTATACCTACCGCGACCTGCGCCACTATCTTGAAAAATCGGCACATTACGCCCAGGCCTGGGCAGAGCAGCGCGCCGCCCAGGGTAAAACGGCCACGCTATGGCAGGGTATTAGCCACGGCCTAGCCTGCTTTCTCAAAATGTACGTGCTTAAGGCGGGCTTCAAAGATGGCAAACAGGGCTTGTTGTTAGCACTGCTGTCCGCTCACTCAACCTTCGCTAAGTACGCGGATCTCTGGGTTCGTACGCAGACCTCCGAGAAGCAGCGCTGAGATTTGTTCGGCTGCCGCGTTGAGATCGATGGCGGTCATGTCCTGTTGGTCGGCGCCTGAAGGCGGGCTAAACGCCAGGCGCTTTTCCGCCCGGTTGCAGGTTTGCCAGCGCAACGGCGTGGCGGAGCGTTTAGCCGGATAAAAACCCGCCGTAGCGATGTCCAGGCAGCCTGCGATATGCAGCGGCCCGGTTGAACCGGCAATCAGCATATCCGCTCCGCCAAGCTGTAGGGCAAAGGCGTCGACACCTGCGGTGCCGGGGAAGTGGTCTGCTACAACACCATTTGTGGCTAGCTGCTCCCTCAACTCTTGTGCCTGGGGCTGCTCACTGGGGCCAGCGCTGATCAGCCAGCGTAGCGGCAGGTGTTGGCACTGTTGATGGACTTGAGTGATCAGCGCGGCGTACTGCGCTACCGATAGATTCACGGCCGAGCCACCGCTGCCAGGATGAACCACCACCACATGCTCTGAAGCGTCGTTGACCAACGTTTGTCGCTGGGCATGACGTTGCGCGTCATCCAGCGGCCAGAAGGGGGGTGAGGGCAGGGTGGAAAGCTTCAGCGAAAGGCGAGCCAGCAGTTCACAGGCCAAATCAACGTTGTACTGGTACTCAGGTTTTGCTGACTGCGAGCGGCGCTGGCGTACCCGTACGTTATAGAACACCTGCGCCCACTTGGTCGCCGGGGCAACGCGCAGCGGAATGCCTGCTTTCATGCCTAGCCAACCAATGCGCGGCGTCGAGAACAGCGTTAGCAGTGCATCAAATTTCGATTGTTTCACGTGAAACAATAGCGCCTGCTGCGCCGCTTTATTGGCCTGGTTGCCAGGGTCGATAATGACCTCATCTACCCATGGGCACGCCTTAGCTAACGGGGCCGTATAAGCGGGCACCAGCACCGTAACGTGGGGCGCAGGCGATGCCTGTTTCAAACACGCCAAGGCTGGCCACGCCAACATAAAATCGCCGATTTTGTCGTTACGCACGACAAGCAGTCTCTGCGCCATGATTTAGGCCCCGTTAATAGCAGCCTGTATACTACAAGAGATTGTAAGGATTGTTTAACAGTGGGCGGCTAGGTAGGGCAAGCGATGGCAAATAAGGTACTGCAACTGTGTCTTTCCGATGGTAAAGGCGGAATGGAGCTATACGTAGACCGGGTGATAGAAGACCTGCTGGCGGAAGGTTGGGACGTCATCGGCATCTGCCTGAAAGACACCAAGGTAGAAACTTACATGCAGCGCAACGGAGTGCCGTATAAGGCCTTTGCGAGCAACGGTCAGGCGCTGGTCAACCTGCTGTCGATACGTCGCTGGTTGAAGGAGGAAAACATCTCCGTCATTCACTGCCATAAATCGAGTGATCTACGCCTCACCACCCTGTTAAAAGCGCTGCTACCAAAGCTAAGAATAATTTATACAGATCACGTGGGCGGGCAGCGTCCTAAAAAAAGCCCCTATCACCGTGTTGCCTATGGCAGCGTTGATCGTGTGCTGTCTATTAGCCAAGCAACGTATCAGCGCAATATCCGCAATTTACCGCTTCCCCAGGAGCGGGTGATTTGCTTGCCCCACGGAGTCGATATCGATAAGTACCAGCCCAATCGTGACCCCACTGCCATTACGGCTAAGCGTGAAGCGCTGGGTGCCCCGGCAGACGCGGTGCTCATCGCGCTTCCGGGCCGAGTGACGCCTGGCAAAGGGCAGGATGTCTGGGTAAACGCACTGCTAGCGCTTGACCCCACGCTTCACTTTTATGCGCTCTCTATCGGTGGCACTGACTATGCGTCAGGTGGCGTGGAAGCGTTCTATGCCGAGCTGCAGCGCACCATCGCGGGCACGCCGCTGGCGGATAAAATCACCTTTCTAGGGCATCGCAGTGACCTGACCGATATTTTGCCCGTGCTGGATGTGGTGTGCATTCCTTCGGAAAACGAAGCGTTCGGCCTGACCATCATCGAATCCATGGCCTGTGGGATGCCGATCATTGGCTCGAATACCGGGTCGTTGCCGGAGCTAGTGGATGCTGATTCCGGCGTGTTGGTAGGCCCGTTTGACGTGCCCGCCTGGCGCGATGCCATGGACACGCTCATTCGCGATGCGGCCACACGTCAAGCCATGGGGCGTGCCGCGCGTCGGCGCGTCGAGGAGCACTTCAGTAACAAGCAGCACGTGAAGCGCTTGAGGGAGATTTACACGGCGTCTGCATAGCCTGCGTAAAGCGGCGCCATCAGATTTTCCACTTGGCCAGGGGCAAACTTCACCACCGACCGCTCCAACCGCTGCAGGTTACTTGTCTGCCACTTGCCCTGCGGGCGCAGGCGGCAGCGGTCGAGATCGATCAGCCAGGGTTTGCCTGCTTTATCCACCAGAATGTTGCGGGCGTTGAGGTCCACGTGATCCAGTCCGGCTTGGTGAAAACGCTTGATCATTGCGCCAACGCGCTTTAGCAGCGCCTCGTCAGCCTCGCCATTAGTGAGCAGTGAGGCCAGTGCCCGAGCGCCGGGGATGCGCACGGTCAGCAGCGCCGCCTCATAGGTCAGCCCAAAGCGTGTGACGCAGCAGGCCACCGGGCGCGGCACGGGCAGGCCTTGCTCATACAGCGCGGCGGTTAACCGCACTTCACGAAACGCTCGGGTGCGCTCGACCCCCAGCCATACATAGCGCTGCTGGCTAAGTTTGGCGATCAGCCCGCCTCGCTGGTAGGGCCGTAGCACCCACTGTTCGTCGTCGCGTGCTTGCAGGAACAAACTGCTACCACGGCCCGGCGCTTCGCCGACTACCAAGTGACGTGTGCGCCAATACGCCGCTTCAAACAGCGCCGTGCTCAAGGGGTGAGTAGGGGAGGACAGTTGGTGTGATGCGCAGGCGTCACTTAAACTGTCAGCATCATGTAGAATCAGCCCATTTTTCTGCTGGAGTGCCGCTAAGCGCATGAAGCCCTCTCTGCCTGCTCAACCAAACCATATTGCCATTTTGCGCCTCTCCGCGTTGGGAGACGCATGCAATCTCGTGCCCACGGTGCGAGCGCTGCAGCGTCAGTGGCCGAACGCGCGCATTACCTGGATTATCGGCAAGGGGGAGCACAGTTTACTGGCGGGGCTTTCTGGGGTCGAGTTTGTTGTGTACGACAAATCGACGGGGCTCTCCGGCATGCGCGCTATCTGGCGTGAGCTGGCGGATACCCGCTTCGATGTGCTGCTGCATATGCAGCAGGCCATTCGCGCCAGCGTGCTCTCGCTGGGGCTCAAAGCCAACGTGCGCGTCGGCTATGACAAAGCCCGCGCTAAAGATGCCCAGCACTGGTTTACCCAACACCAGCTAGCGCCCCATGCCAACGCCCACGTGCTGGAGTCATTCATGGACTTCGCCCGCTTGCTGGGGGTAGAAGACGACCGCCTAGAGTGGAATCTCGCCGTGCCCGCAGTGGCCTATGAGGAAGCCCGCGCTATTAGCGGCGATGCGCCTTATTTAGTGATTAACCCTTGTAGCAACGCGCGTTTGCGCAACTTCCGCAACTGGTCGGTGGAAGGCTACGCCAGCGTGATTGAACACGCGTGGGTGCAGCACGGTCTGAAGAGCGTACTCACCGGTGGCGGCAGCCCGCTTGAGCGGGAAATGGGTGACCATATCGAAGCGCTCTGCCAGTCAGATAGCGTGATCAACGCCATTGGCGGCACCTCGTTGAAGGGCGTATTGGCGCTGATCGATAACGCCCGCGTGGTGATCGCGCCGGATACTGGCCCGGCTCATATGGGCAATGCCATGGGCACGCCAACGCTCGGCCTTTACGCCACCACCAATCCCCAGCGGGCCGCGCCCTACCTGTGGCGCGATTTTGCCGTCAATGCCTACCCCGATGCGGTACGCACCTACCTGCATAAATCGGTGGACGAGGTGAGCTGGGGGCAGCGAGTACGCCATGCCGATGCCATGGACTTGATCAAGGCTGACGATGTGATTGCCAAGCTAGACGTGCTGCTGGCGCATACCTCAGCACAGACCACAACAGGACCCTCGGATGAAAGTTGATTTAACCGCCCTGGAACATGCCCGCGTACTGGTGGTAGGCGACGTCATGCTCGACCGCTACTGGCACGGCGGCACCTCGCGGATCTCCCCAGAAGCGCCGGTGCCCGTGGTACGCGTGGACGATGCCGACGACCGCCCCGGTGGCGCGGCCAACGTAGCGCTCAACGTGGCGTCCCTAGGAGGCCATGCGGCGCTGGCGGGGGTCGTGGGCGAGGATGAGAATGCCGAGCTGCTCACCAAGCGCCTGGGTGCATCCAATGTAAGCACTTACTTTCAGCGCAGCCCAGAAATACCAACGATTACCAAGCTGCGCGTGATGAGCCGTAACCAGCAGTTGCTGCGCTTGGACTTTGAGCAGCGCCTCGATAGCGTGGATACCAGCGCCTTGCTGGCACAAGTAGAAAAGGCCCTGCCTGAGTGCGACGTGGTGATTTTATCGGACTACGGCAAGGGCACGCTCAACCAAGTGGAGCGGCTGATCGAGATGGCTCGCCACCACGGCAAGCGAGTGCTGATCGACCCCAAGGGCCAAGACTTCACCAAGTACCGCGGGGCCAGCCTGATTACCCCCAACTTAACCGAGTTTGAAGCCGTGGCAGGCCCATGCGCAACCGACGCCATACTGGCCGAGCGAGGCGAAGCGCTGCGTGCTGAGCTGGAGCTCGAAGCGCTGTTGATTACCCGCAGCGAAAAGGGCATGACGCTGATTCGTGAAGGCCATGCCCCGCTGCACCTGCCCACCCGTGCCCAGGAAGTGTTCGATGTGACCGGTGCCGGTGACACCGTGATTGGCCTGATGGGTCTAGCATTAGCCGCTGGCCACTCGCTGCCGGAAGCAATGATGCTGGCGAACCTCGGCGCGGGTCTAGTGGTGGCCAAGCCGGGCACCGCCACGCTCTCCATTGCCGAGCTCTACACCGCGCTGCACGGCGACAAGCTGGCCGAATTTGGCGTGATTACGCAGGCAGCATTGGTCGAGGCCGTGCGTGCCGCGCAGCGTCGCGGCGAGCGCGTGGTGATGACCAACGGCTGCTTCGATATTCTGCATGCGGGCCATGTGGGGTATTTAGAGCAGGCCAAGCGCCTAGGCGACCGCCTGATTGTGGCGGTGAACGACGACGCCTCCATTGGCCGCTTAAAAGGGCCAAAGCGCCCCATCAACCCGCTGAACCGGCGGATGCAAGTACTGGCCGGGCTCGGCGCGGTGGATTGGGTCGTGCCGTTTAGTGATGACACGCCCGCCGCCCTGATTGAGCAAGTACTGCCGGATATCCTGGTTAAAGGCGGCGACTACCGCCCCGAGGATATCGCTGGCGGCAGCGCCGTGATTGCCAACGGTGGCGAGGTGAAAGTGCTGGGCTTTGAAGACGGTGTGTCCACCTCGGCAATGATCAGCTCGATTCTGGATCGCGAAAGTTAATGGCGCTATCCCGCTGGCCGCGATTGGCCTATTCGGCGGTGCTATATGGGCTAGCGCCGCTGATTGGCTGGCGTATCTGGCGTGAGCAAGTACCCACTTACTCACCGCTCCAGCGGCTGGGGGTGCGCCTTCAACCACTGCCTCCCGCGCCGCGTCTTTGGCTGCACTGTGCCTCGGTAGGTGAGGTACGCGCAGCCCGCCCGCTGATCGAAGGGCTGCTAGCGCGGTTTCCTCACCATAGTCTGCTACTGACCACCATGACCGCCACCGGTGCCCAGCAGGCGCTGGCGATGATCGCAGAGCAGGGCGCTACCGATCAGCGTCGTCTTGCCCACCGTTTTCTTCCGCTGGATTTCCCCGGCGCGGCCAAGCGCTTTGTGGCCCGCGTGCAGCCTGAGCTTGCCATCCTGTTTGAAACCGAGCTGTGGCCGAATCTGCTTCACGCCTGCCACCGGCAGGCGGTGCCCGTCGCGGTGGTCAACGGCCGACTATCGCCCCGCGCGTTTGCCCGGTATCAGCGTCTTCGCCCGCTGATGCACAGCGCCTTAGCCAACGTGACGTGGCTTGCCGCCAAATCGTCAGAGGACGCTGAGCGCTTTCAAGCGCTGGGGTGTGCGGCCGACGCCACCACCGTGGTGGGGTCGCTGAAGTTTGAGCAAGCACTGCCTGAAAAGGCGTTGGCGGAAAGTGAGCGCTTACTTCAGGCTTGGGGAGATCGGCCCGTCTGGGTCGCGGGCTCTACCCGCGACGGGGAAGAAGCGCTGCTGCTCACGGCCCATCGGCAGTTGCTCAAACGCTTTCCAGACGCACTGCTGGTGCTGGTGCCTCGCCATCCTCAGCGCTTTGACGAGGTGGCGGCACTGTGCGAACGCGAGGGCTGGGAGATTAGCCGCCGTAGCGAGCAGCAGCCCGTCACACCCGCCACCCAGATCTACCTAGGCGATACATTGGGCGAACTGGCGACGCTGTACGGCGCGGGCAGCGTGGCCTACGTGGGCGGCAGCTTGGTGCCGCTGGGCGGGCATAATGTGTTGGAGCCTGCCGCACTGGGTAAGCCCGTACTGTGCGGGCCGTCGTTGGAGAATTTTAGCGATGTTGCCGAGCCGCTGTTGGCGGCCAAGGCGCTGACCGTGGTTGATTCCGCAGAAGCGCTTGCAAGCGCCTTGGCAGAGTATATCGCTTGCCCTCAGCGTGCTCGGCAGGCGGGTGAGGCAGGGCAGGCGGTGATCGAAGCCCATCGCGGGGCGCTGTCGCGCACCCTGGATGGGCTTGGCCGCTACTTATAGCGCCGTCCGCTCTACGCCATCCGTCTTGCCAAGCAGCAGCACATCGGCACCACGGGCGGCAAATAGCCCGTTGGTCACAACGCCCACGATGCTGTTAATGCGCGTTTCCATGGCGACCGGATCATCAATCATAAAGTTAAAGCAGTCGATAATATGGTTACCGTTATCAGTCACCACCCCTTGGCGATACACGGGCTCTGCCCCCAGCTTGACCAATTCTCGAGCAACGTAAGAGCGCGCCATGGGAATCACCTCCACCGGCAGCGGAAAGTTGCCTAGCTGTGCCACGTATTTCGAGCCATCGGCGATACAGATGAAGCGCTTGGCGCAGGCGGCGACGATCTTTTCTCGGGTTAGCGCTGCGCCACCGCCTTTAATCATGTGTAGGTGAGCATTTACTTCGTCTGCGCCGTCGATGTAAAAAGGAACGTCCCCCACATGGTTCAGCTCAAACACCTCAATGCCCAGTTTTTTAAGACGTTCGGCGCTCGCTTCTGAGCTGGCCACGGCACCTTTAAATTGGTCGCGTAGTGGGCCTAGGCGGTCAATAAACAGGTTGGCTGTTGAGCCGGTACCAATTCCCAGTACGGTATCTTTTTCAAGGTGCGGCTTAATCTCGTTAATGGCGGCATCGGCTACCGCCGCTTTCAGTTCATCTTGTGTCATGATGGGTCCAGTATCAGGAGAGGCAGTCGCCCTTAGTATAACGGCCTAAGCGCTGACTGCCGATGGAAACGCCGCTAGACGTTGCCAGCCGTAATCTGCTACCAATAAAGGTTTTGTTCGCCCCGTCCGGGTCACGTCATTTTCTGGGATGTCAGCATGCTCGAAGCAACCGTCAAAAAGATCCTCCAAGCTCGCGTTTATGAAGCCGCTTGTGAGACGCCCATTTCTCCCGCTCCCTTTTTGTCGCGTCGCTTCAACAACCAGATTTTGATTAAGCGCGAAGATCTGCAGCCGGTGTTTTCGTTCAAAATCCGCGGGGCCTACAACAAAATGGCTCAGCTAACAGAAGAGCAGAAAGCCAAAGGGGTGATCGCCGCGTCGGCAGGCAACCACGCCCAGGGGCTGGCCATGGCGGCCAAGCTGATGGGGGTTAAAGCCGTTATTGTGATGCCACGCA
Source organism: Halomonas sp. SIMBA_159 (assembly GCF_046536035.1). Taxonomy (NCBI): domain Bacteria; kingdom Pseudomonadati; phylum Pseudomonadota; class Gammaproteobacteria; order Oceanospirillales; family Halomonadaceae; genus Halomonas; species Halomonas sp. SIMBA_159. The sequence goes on along the minus strand of NZ_JAWJBT010000032.1, from coordinate 17,953 downwards.
TTACGCCGGATATCAAAGTCCAAGCGGTACGGGCTCGTGGCGCAAAAGTGATTTTGAAAGGCGACGCCTTTGCTGCCGCCGCTGAGCACGCTCAGGAACTGATCAAAGAGCATGGCTATACCTATATTCCGCCGTTTGACGATATCGACGTGGTCGCGGGCCAAGGCACCATTGGCGTCGAGATTCTGCGCCAGCACAGCGGCCGCTTAGATGCGATTTTTATCCCCGTAGGCGGCGGCGGGCTGATTGCCGGAGTCGCGGCTTATGTGAAGTACCTACGCCCAGATATCAAAATCATTGGCGTGGAAGCCGAGGATAGCGCCTGCTTGAAAGCTGCGCTGGAAGCCGGTGAGCGCGTGGTGCTGGACCAGGTGGGCGTATTTGCTGAAGGTGTGGCGGTCGCGCAAATTGGCGAGGTGCCGTTCTCGCTGGTGCGTGATTTGATCGACGATGTGATCACCGTCAATACCGATGAGATGTGCGCGGCGGTGAAGGATATTTTCGAAGATACCCGCGCGGTGGCAGAAACGTCGGGGGCGCTGTCGCTGGCGGGTCTTAAAAAATACGTTCAGCAAACCGGTGCTGAAGGGCAAACGCTCATCTGTATTAATTCAGGCGCGAACACGAACTTTGACCGTTTGCAGCATATTGCTGAGCGCACCGAGCTTGGCGAGCAGCGGGAGGCCATTCTGGCCGTCACGATTGCTGAAAAGCCCGGTAGCTTCAAAAAATTCTGTCGTACGCTGGGTAAGCGCATGGTCACGGAGTTTAGCTACCGTTACGCCGATGATAGCGAAGCGCATATTTTTGTCGGCGTTCAAGTAAAGCCCGGCGGTGAAGACCGCCAAGCGGTGATTGAAAAGCTGCGTGAAGGCGGTTATCAGGTGGAAGATTTAACCGATAACGAGTTGGCGAAACTGCATATTCGTCATTTAAGTGGGGGGCGCCCTAGCGAACGTTTTGAAGAGGAGCTTTATCGCTTCGAGTTTCCTGAACGCCCTGGCGCATTGATGAACTTCTTAACTCAGCTGCCACACGACTGGAACATTTCGCTGTTTCACTATCGTAATCACGGTGCTGCTTATGGCCGTGTTCTGGTGGGGATGCAGGTGCCCAGCGAAGATCGTACCCATGTGACAGAGTATTTAGATGCCATTGGCTACCGCTATTGGCAGGAGAGCGACAACCCCGCTTACCGGCTCTTTATGGCGTAACGCTATGTAAGTGCTCACTAACAGCCTGTGCCAGAGCTGCCAAGCATAAGGAGGTGGCTAAAACGTTTAATTAAGGGGCTAAAATAGTGCTTTTAGCAGTTGTCATTATGCCCCTTATGGCCCTATAGTCGTGACCTAAATTAATGAGGTGTGTCATCTTCCTAAAATGAAAACTTGGTGACGCACTAAGGGCATTTGGCAACTGTGAAAGACGTTGGAGAAGAGGCATGCGGCGTAGAAAGCCTGATATGGTGATGGCGTTAACCGTGGTGTTTTTACTGGGTGTATTGGCCACTGGATATGCACAGGCGCTGTCGGGGAGTTAACCAACGGTTAACAACAGCGCTCTCAGCATTAACGCTAAACCTGCTAGGTGAACATATAAAACGGGCTGATCATTCTGATCAGCCCGTTTTTGTTGGCCGCACTACGCCCGTGTCGCTGGCCACCGCATTGAGCGGAATATCCCAAGGTTCAATAGGCAGGGTGTTCACCTGCTGGCAGGCATGGGCCACGCCAATCAGCGTAGGCGCGGGCCCTGGGCGGCGCATAAACGCCAAACTACGGTCATAAAATCCGCCTCCCATGCCCATCCGGTTCGCGTGCTGATCAAACCCCACCAGCGGCACGATCAGAGTATCCAGCGCCCACGCGGGCAGCCGGTTGCTGCGCTGGGCAGCAAAGCGCGGGCAGGGCTCAGCAATGCCAAAGCGGTTTTTGACCATAGGCGTAGTATCGCCGTAGGCCACAAACCAAAGGCTGTTGGCGCTAAAAGGGCGTAGTACAGGCAAGTAAATCGCCACCTGGCGCTGGCGCAGCCAAGGAATTAACGGCGTGGGGTCGATCTCACCGTTGACCGGCAGATAAAGGCTAATACGCTTGGCGCGACGGATTTCAGGAAGCTGTTTTAAACGCTGGCAAAGCGCCAGGGCGGCTTGCGTTTGCTGCTCGGCGGAGAGTATGCGGCGGCGGCGTTTCAATTCGCGCCGAAGGGCGGTCTTGTCGCTAGGTGAGGTAGGAGTCATCTCGCGGAAGGTCATCACAAAGTGTTCCCCAGAATGCCGCTGTCGTTCTGGCCCTGAACCTACTGGTTCAGGTGGGTGGCCGCAGCCAAACCGTCAGGCTTTCCGACGCACGGACATGCACACGGGTCTGGCTAGCATTTGGCCCCCTGGGTACTGCGCATAGGCTCGAGGGACTATAACGACTGGCGTACACCCCAGAGAACACCGCTATCCTAACAGAGCCGCCGCTAATGCCAAAGTATCGGTTGAAGATGTTCGCTGGTTTAAGGCTCTTTGCGCGGCCGGGTGCCCATCAGCGCCCGCTCAAGCCGATCATTTAAACGGCTGAGATTGGCTTCCCCCGCGCGGTGCTCATCCAGCGCTTCCAGCAGTTCGTGGGTAATATTTAGCGCCGCCATAATCGCGATACGCTCACTGCCCAGCACGCTGCTTTGGGCATGAATGCCGTGCATGGCGCGGTCCAAATAGCGAGCAGCGCGTTCAAGCTGGACTTCTTCGCCCGTGTCGCAGGCAATCATATAACTGCGACCCAGTAGGGTGATCTCTTTCGTTGGCCGCTTTGCGTTACTCATCAATGGCTCCAGCACGGGCCAGCAAGGGGCCCGATGCGTTAACATCACTACATAGGAAGGATAGACGGGGTTCACTATAAGAGAGCCGCTTGTGCGGGGTCAACGCGCAGGCTCGCCCGCCTATCCTCGTGGTTTTATCTTCACACTGTATAAAGCGAGCATGAATCATGTCATTGATTGACGAGCGCCAGGACTTTTCTGACGTAGCGGATGTATTTTTATTGCACGGTAGCATGCAGTCTCCCGCGTTTTTGGATGGACGGCTGTGCGGCTTATTGGCTCTGCGCGACGTGACGGCCGAGGCGTGGCTGGAAGAAGTGTGTATCAGTTTGGGGGTAGAGCAACCCCGTGACCCGGCCAGCGCCGAGCGGCTGTTGGGCTGGCGTCGCCAAACTCTAGAAGCGCTGAGCGCCAGCGACCTGAACTACGCGCCATTACTTCCCGATGAGCTGTTCTCTTTGGCAGAACAGGCCCAAGGGCTGAAAGAGTGGACGCTTGGCTTTATGGAAGTAGTGGATGAGGTGGCCGATGACACCCTTCGGGAGCGCTGGTCGCAAACGCTTAAAGAAGCAATTGATGATCTGGAAGGCCTTGGCCAGATGGAGACCGACATCGACGATAGCACGGAAAACGAGAACGACCTGTTTGCCTTAACCGAGCATGCCCGAATGGCGGCCATGCTGCTGTACACCGAACAGCACCCCGGCAAGCCTCAGGTTGAGCAAACCGACGCCCCCGTTCATTAATTTCCGCCCATCACGTCTGCATAGGAGCCGTTATGCCAACGCTATTGCCTCGCCCCGCTGCTGTTCATCCGGAAGAGTATCGTCAGCGCCGGGAGGCGCTCATGGCGCAGCTGCCGAGCAATGCCGCGCTGCTGGTGCCGGGGGCGTCGTTAGTGACTCGCTCCCACGACAGCGAATACCCCTTCCGCCAGCAGAGCGACTTCTACTACTTAACCGGCATTCAAGAGCCTGACGCGCTGCTAGTTCTGTTGCCAGGCCGCGCAGAGGGCCAAAGCGTGGTGTTCTGCCAAGACCGCGACCCCACCATGGAGGCCTGGACCGGCCGAAGGCTGGGAGCGCAGGGCGTTGTCAGCCTGCATGGGATCGACCAAGCGTTCGAGAACGCTGAGCGCGACGACCTGCTGGCAGAGCTGCTGGATGGCCGTGAGCTGCTCTATGCGCCGCTGGATAACCCCGACGCGGTTAGCATCGCTGAAGAGGCGCTTGCCCATGCCCAAGCGGGCATGCGCCGGGGCAAGCCCGCACTAAAAGGCTGGCTGGATAGCCGCCCCTTGATTCACGAGATGCGCCTAATCAAAAGCCCCGCTGAAATTGCCTTGCTGCGTCACGCAGCGGCCATTTCAGCCCAGGCCCACGTACGCGCTATGCGCACCTGCCAAGCCGGGCTAAGTGAGTACCAGCTTCAAGCCGAGCTGGAGCACACTTTTGTGTGGCACGGCGCTAGCGGGCCTGCCTACAGCACGATCGTGGGCGGCGGCGCCAATGCCTGTGTGCTGCACTATATTGAGAACAGTGATGTGCTGGAGGAGGGCACGCTGGTACTGATTGACGCCGGTGCAGAGTTTGATCTCTACGCAGGAGACATCACGCGCACCTTCCCGGTGAGCGGGCGCTTTAATGATGCTCAACGGGCGCTTTACCAAGTGGTGCTAGATGCCCAAGTGCGTGCGGTGGATGCCATTGCGCCTGGCGCTACGCTAGCGGATATCCATCAGGGCGTGGTGCATGACCTAACGGCTGGCCTGATTGAACTGGGGCTCTTAGAGGGAGACGTTCAGGCGCGCATTGATGACGAAAGCTATCGGCGCTTTTACCTCCATTCCACTTCCCACTGGTTAGGGTTGGATGTACACGATGTGGGCACCTACCGCTTGGACGAAGCGACGCCTCGCCTGCTTGCCCCTGGCATGGTGCTTACCGTGGAACCTGGACTCTATATCCCTGATGAAGACGATATTCCCGCTGCCTATCGCGGTATCGGCATTCGTATTGAAGATAACGTTGTGGTCACCGAACAGGGGCATGACATTCTTACTGATGGCGTGCCGAAGCAGATAGACGAAATAGAGCAGTTAATGGTTAAAAAATAACCAGCAAAAACAGCCTGATTTTTGTTTATGTAAACTACATTACGAAATTACGTTAAGCCAAGGTGCTTATAATGTAAGTGCGTTATATAAGCGCGTATGAAGAGGAGAAGCCAATGCATGGGGCAGAACAGGTAACGCCTGCACAGCAGCAGTCGCCCACCCATGACATCGTGATTGTGGGCGGTGGGCTGGTAGGTGCCAGCTTGGGCTGTGCATTGGCACCGCTGATTGAGCGCTATGGCTGGCGAGTCGCCATCATTGAGGCCAATGCGCTACCGCAGAGCGCCGAGGAAACGACGTGGCAGCCAAGCTTTGATGCCCGCGCCAGCGCCATTGCCGAGGGTTCTGCCCAGCGCTTTCGCCAGCTAGGCGTGTGGGAAGCGATGCAGGTCGAGGCCACACCGATACATCGTATTCATATCAGCGAGCGGGGCCGTTTGGGCGCGACGCGCCTTAATGCACAAGAGCTAGGCGTTGCTGCCTTGGGTCACGTGATACCCAACGCTTGGATGGGGCGCGTGTTGCATCAGAAACTGCAGCAATTACCCATTGAGTGGCACTGCCCAGCCACGGTGGCACAAATGACGCCAACGGCCAGCGGCCACCATTTGCAGCTTTCCGATGGCAGCGAGCTAACGGCCGCGCTAACCATTTTGGCTGATGGCGGGCGCTCGGGGCTGAAGGAGCAGCTAGGGATTGCTAGCCGCCGTCACTCCTATGAGCAAACGGCGGTCATTGCCCATGTGGGCATTAGCCAGCCCCATCAAGGGATTGCTTACGAGCGCTTTACCGCCGAGGGGCCCATCGCGCTGCTGCCACTGCCGGGGCAGGCTATGGAGCTGGTCTGGACCCATGCCAGCGGTAGCGAGCAGGCACGATTATCGCTACCGGATCATGCCTTCTTGAGCCAGCTTCAGCAGGCGTTTGGCGACCGAGTCGGGCGCTTTACCCGCGTTGGTCAGCGGTTTAGCTATCCGCTTTCGCTGGTCACCGCAGAAGAGCCTGTGCGCCCCGGCTTAGCCGTGCTGGGCAATGCGGCCCATGCGCTGCATCCGGTGGCTGGCCAGGGCTTCAATTTAGCGCTGCGCTCGGTGATGGATTTGGTTGAAGCGCTCTCCCAAGGTGCTCAGCAGCAGCGCACCTTGGGAGATATGAACACGTTGCAGGCGTTTGAGCGCCGCCGTGCCCAAGACCGCGCCAACGTGATTCGCTTTAGTGACGGCTTAGTGCGGCTGTTTGGTTACTCGTTGCCGCTGCTGCCCCACGCCCGTGGCGCTGGATTGATCGGCCTTAATTTGATTGGCCCGCTGCGCCGTGGCTTGGCACGCCGCGCGATGGGCCTGGAGCGCTGACGCTCTTATCCAGCGCCCTCAATGACCCAAGCCAAGGAGTGTTATGACAACGCAATCACAAGCAGCTAAGCCGCCCGTCACGCGTTTCGATGCGGTAATTGTTGGCGCGGGTATGGTGGGCGCTGCGCTGGCCGGGCTACTGGCAGAAGCGGGAATGCAGGTGGCGCTGGTGGAAGCCAAGGCATCGCCGCTGCGCCTGGATGACGTCGCTGGCGAGATTCCCACACCCCGCGTTAGCGCGCTGACCCCGGTATCTCAACGGCTGCTCACGCATTTGGGCGTATGGCCCGCCATGGCGGCGGCAAGGGTAACGCCTTACCGTTATATGCAGGTGTGGGATGCTGAGGGCAGTGGCCATATTCACTTCTCGGCGGACGAAGCGGGCACTGCCGTGCTCGGCCATATTGTGGAAAACGATGTCACACAGGCCGCGTTGAATGAGCAAATTGCCAAGCAACCGACCCTGACACGCTTCGATGGCGTCAGCGTGTCGGCACTGCAAACCACGGCCAGCGGCCGCTGGCTGGTACTGGAGGACGGTAGGCAGCTACAAACGCCGCTGGTGATCGCTGCCGACGGCGCACGCTCTGCCTTGCGAGCGCTAGCAGGCATCTCGGTGGCGGAGGAGTCCATGGAGCAAGAGGCGGTCGTCACCACGGTGCGCTGCGAACAGTCCCACGGCGCTACCGCTCGCCAAGCCTTTATCGGTGGTCGTCCGCTGGCTTTCTTACCGCTCACTGTCAATGGAGATGACCGCTTCTGTTCCATTGTGTGGTCCACAACGCCTGAGCATGCCAGTGAACTCACCGCTTACTCTGCTGAGGCACTGGGGCAGGCGCTTGGCGAGGCTTTCGACCATCGCCTGGGCGATGTCATGCCCGTAGATAGCGCTTATAGGTTTCCGCTGGTGCAGCGCCACGCCCAGCATTATGTGCAGCCCAACTTTGCTCTAGTAGGCGATGCCGCCCACAGCATTCATCCGCTGGCCGGGCAGGGCGTTAATTTGGGATTAATGGACGCGGCGGTATTAGCCGAAGAGGTGGTGGCGGCATGGCACCGCGGTGCTCCTTGGGGTAGCTTGGCCACGCTGAGTCGCTATGAGCGCCGTCGGCGCTTGGATAATACGGCCATGCTGGGCTTAATGAAGGGATTTAAGGTGCTGTTTGGCAGCCATCAGCCGGTGTTTACGCTGGCGCGCAACCTGGGGATGAGTGGCATGAACCAGCTCGTACCACTCAAGCGTGTGGTGATGCGGCAGGCGACCGGAGAGCGGGGCCGCCTGCCAGCGTCGTGCCGCTAGCTAGCCGCGGCGGCGATCCACCACGTTCAGCGCTTTCAGCAGGTTAAGGGCTTCGCTGAGCTGGTAGTCGTCGCGCAGCCGCTGAGACATGGCGGCGCGCTCCGGGGGCATATCGTCTTGGCTGCTTAAGTGGCCGTCTAGATCTGCTTCGCGAATTTCACGACGCCCTTCCGCGACTTCCAGGCGGCCGCGCAACACCTCGACATCCGGCTCGATGCCTTGCGCCTGAATCGAACGGCCATTCGGGGTGTAGTAAAGGGCGGTAGTGAGCTTCAAACCTTCGCCATTGCCCAACGGCATGATCTGCTGTACCGAGCCCTTACCAAAGCTTTCAGTGCCCATGATGACGCCCCGGCGCTGGTCTTGCAGAGCGCCTGCGACAATTTCAGCCGCCGATGCGCTGCCGCTGTTGATCAGCACCACGAGCGGTATGTCGCCCGCTGGCGTATCCGGAGAGGCAGAAAACGACATTTCAGTATCCGAGAGTCGCCCTTCGGTATACACAATCAGCCCTTCATCCAGGAAGAGGTCCGTTACTCCGACCGCCGCCTGAAGAACGCCACCGGGGTTATTACGCAGATCCAGAATCAAACCTTCCAGCGGCTGATCGCGCATCATGCGCTCAATGGCTTGGCGCGCCTGCTCGGGGGTACGTGACTGAAACTGGCTGATACGCAGGTAGCCGTAGCCTGGCTCCAGCGTTTCATGTTTGACACTCTCACTGCGGATCACTTCGCGGGTGAGCGTGAACTCGCGGGGCGACTCTTCACCTGCGCGCAAAATAGTTAAACGCAGTGGCGTGCCGGGTTCCCCGCGCATCAAGTTGACGGCTTCCTGCAGCGACAGGCTGTCGGTGGGGGTACCGTCGATGGCGACGATAATATCCTGAGACAGCAGGCCCGCCCGTGAAGCGGGCGTGTCATCAATGGGCGTGACGACCATCAGTTGGCCATTCTGGGTGCCGACTTCAATGCCGATACCGCCAAACTCGCCTTGGGTAGACTCTCGCAGGCTCTGATACTCCTCCTCGTCTAAATAGGCCGAGTGAGGGTCTAGCTCGCTGAGCATGCCGCGCATGGCATTGCGCAGTAAGGTGCGGTCATCCACTTCTTCTACATAGCCGCGTTTGATGCGCTCGAATACTTCCGCGAACGTTTGTATCTCTTCTAGTGGCAGGTCGTCGGCAACGCTGTTCGCCGGTTGGGCTGCCAAGGGTAGCGGGGCAGCCAGCAGCGCGAGCGGAAGCAGGGTAGCCAAGAAGCGCTTGGCAGGGGCCGATACCTCGGTAACAGATAGCGTCATGCGGACTCCGCTAGGCGAAAGGCAACGCCAGCCGCGCTGCTCAGGTTGAGACGTTCATAATAAAGACATTACCACCAGCTTATCCCGTCAACGACGTGCAATCCAACGTTGCGGATTAATTGGTTCGCCGCTGCGGCGCACCTCAAAGTAAAGCGAGGGGCTGGCTTGGCCGCCGCTACTGCCGACACGGCCAATTTCATCGCCACTGCTCACCTGCTGCCCCGGGCGAGCGCTGAACTGCTGCAAGTGGGCATAGAGCGTCATGATCTGGTCGCCGTGGTCGATGATCAGCAGGTTGCCAAAGCCACGCATCCAGTCAGCAAACACTACACGGCCTGTATGAACCGCTTTGACGGCACGGCCAGCTCCGGCTTGAATCACAATCCCGTTGTAGTGAACGCCGTCCCGTCGCTGAAAGCTGGCGGTAATGGCGCCCTGCACCGGCCAGGGCAAATCGCCTTGGGTGCGGGTAATGTTCGTGGTGGGCGTGGGCTCTGCCAGGCGCGCCAGTTCGGCTTGAATAGCTCTTAGCTGCTGCTCAGCCTGTTCGCGGCTTTGGTTAAGATCTGCCAAGCGGTCAGCTTCACTGCCGTAGCGGTCGTCTAGCGTCGTCACCACGCCACGGCGCTCTTCGGTGCGTTCGGCGAGCAGCGCGCTTTGGGTTTCCAGTTCGTCGGCTAGTGTATCCAGGCGAGTTTGCCGCTCGGCGAGCGCCAGTTCGGTATCCGCAAGCGCGGTATCCAGCCGGGCGATATCGTTCAAGCGCTGCTGGCGCGCTTGTGTTAGCCGGTTTAAGTAGGCCTGCATGCGGTCAAGTTCAGCGGGATCGCTTTGGTTGAGCAGTAGCTTGAGCTGGGGCGTTGGCCCCAGCCGGTAAAGCGCGGCAAGCTGTTGACCTAACGCGTCGTACTGGGCATCGCGTTCACCCTCTAAGCGTTCGCGGTGCTGGCGTAGCTGGGTGGTTTCATCGGCGAGCTGGCGTCGCTCGGCCTGTAGCTGGTCCAGCCGCTGGTGGGTCTGGGCCAGCTCTGTTTCCACTTCGCGTAGCTCGTGCTGGGCGCTGTTCCGCGCTTGGTCCGTGGCGCTCAGCCGCTCGGCCATGGCATCAATTTCTTGGCCGAGGGCGTCAAGCTGCTCTCTGGCAGCCTGTTCGTCCTGTTGTGCCATCGACGTCGACGAATAGCCCAGCGTTAGCAAGGCCGTCGTTAATAAGGCCGTTCGAGCTAGCCGTTGCCACATGGGCATTACTCGAAGCGCAGCAGCGGAGTTCCGGTCATCGCCTCAGGCTGTGGCTGATTCATCATGGTCAGCAGCGTGGGGGCAAGGTCACACAGGCGGCCATCTTCGAGCTGGGCAGCGCGCTCACCAACGTACACGAGCGGCACCACAAAGGTGGTGTGGGCGGTTTGCGGTGCGCCGGTTTCCGGGTGAACCATCTGCTCGGCATTGCCGTGGTCGGCGGTGATCAGGCAGGCACCGCCCGCGCGCTCAATCGCTTCCACCACGCGGCCAACGCAAATATCGACGGTCTCAATCGCTTTCACGGCGGCGTCGAAATCCCCAGTGTGGCCTACCATGTCGCCATTGGCGTAGTTGCACACCATGAGATCGAAGCGGCCGCTATCAATGGCTTCTACCAGCTTGTCGGTAATCTCATAGGCGCTCATTTCCGGCTTTTCGTCGTAGGTTTTGACGTCGCGGGGGGAGGGCACCAGGATGCGCTCTTCACCTTCGTACTCATCTTCATTGCCGCCGGAGAAGAAGAACGTCACGTGGGGGTACTTCTCTGTTTCGGCAATGCGCAGCTGGGTGAGGCCGCGCTTAGCGACCACTTCGCCTAGGGTGTCGGTTAGGTCGGTAGGCGGAAACGCGGCTGGCGCGGCGATATCTGCTGCGTATCGCGTCATCATGACCAAACCATCACCGGCAAGCGTTGGGCAGGCACGGCGCTCAAAGCCGGTGAACCCTGCATCGGTGAAGGCGCGGGTCAGCTCACGAGCGCGGTCGGAGCGGAAGTTTAGGAATATCGCTGCGTCGCCATCTTGTAACGTGATGGCGTTACCGTTAACCGGCACGCTGGTCGCTGCCACAAATTCGTCGGTTTCACCGCGCTGGTAGGCATCCCGCAAGCCGCTTTCCGCGCTGGTGGCGGTGTAATCGGCGTGGCCGTCGGTGAGCAGGCGGTAGGCTTGCTCAACGCGCTCCCAGCGGTTGTCGCGGTCCATGGCGAAGAATCGGCCAATGATGGAAGCCACAAAACCGTTATCGGCACCGACCAGTTCTGAAAGGCGGGCGTTGGCGCGCTCGATAGACGCCAATGCGCTTTGCGGCGGCATATCCCGGCCATCTAAAAAGGCGTGCACGTAGATGCGCTGGGCACCGCGCCGCGCTGCTAGCTCGGCCATGGCGATGAAGTGGTCTTCGTGGCTGTGGACGCCGCCTGGAGAGAGCAGGCCCAGCAGATGCACGGCACGGCCATTGGCGACTGCTGCGTCGATGGGCTTGGTGAGCACCTCGTTGGTATCCAGGTCGCCATCTTCAATGGCTTTGGTGATGCGCGTGAAGTCCTGGTAAACGATACGCCCGGCACCCAGGTTCATATGGCCGACTTCGGAGTTGCCCATCTGGCCGTCGGGTAGACCCACATGGCGGCCATCGGTATGTACGAAGGCGTGGGGGCGGTTAGCCCACAGTGCGTCCATCACTGGGGTGTTGGCTGCAGCGACAGCGTTGTGGGCGTTGTCGGGGTTGTGGCCGTAGCCGTCTAGGATAATCAGCGCAACGGGGCGCGGTGCAGATGTTGTCATTGAAAATTCCCTCGTTTGTGAGTCAGCCAAGCGACGTGAGGTGCAGTTTGAAACGCTGGTGAGGGCGGCTCAGCCAGTTTTCAGACAACACCTGATAATCGGGGTCGCGACAGGCGCGCGCTTGGGGCATCATAACGCAGGCAGCCGTCGGGCGTCATGGCCTGCGCGGTATGCCCTGTGACGTGTATACTTGTCGCGTTTCTGAGGGCGGTTAGGCCGCTTTTTTCTGCATAGACCAAGAGATTGTGTTCGCGATGATCGATCAGCTGTTCGAATTCGTAATGAACCACCCCCTCCTCGTGGGGGCATTTTTGCTGGTGCTCATAGCGTGGATTGTTTATGAAACGCGTAGTGCCGCCTCGAATGCGGTGTCCTCTACCCAGGCCACTCAGCTCATCAACCGCGAAGACGCGGTGGTGCTGGACATTCGTGAGAGCAAAGACTTCAAAGCCGGGCATATCGCAGGCGCTCGCAACATTCCCCAAAGCAGCCTTGATAGCCGCATGAACGAGCTGGATAAAGTGAAAGCCCAGCCAATCATTGTAGTCTGCAAGCATGGCCAAAGTTCTGGCGCTGCCCAGGCAAAGCTGGAAAAAGCGGGCTTTGAACGGGCGATGAAGCTGCGTGGCGGCATGATGCAGTGGCAGTCGGATGGCCTTCCGGTGGTTAAGAAGTAAACGAGAGCATAAGTAGCTGCGCAGCTGCGCATATTTTTATTGGATGAATAATTAGGAGTATCCCATGGCGGAAGATAACAACACCCCGCAGGCAGGCGCCGCAGAAGGCGAAAAGCCCCAGCTGAAATTCTCGTTACAGCGTATTTACGTGAAAGACATTTCCTTTGAAGCGCCGAACTCTCCTTCTGTGTTCAAGCAGGCGTTCAAGCCGAAGGTCAACCTGGACCTCAACACCACCAGCCAGAAAGTGGCCGATGACCAGTACGAAGTGGTCGTCAAAGTGACCGCGCAGGTCAACGACAGCGAAACCGGCACCACCTCGTTTTTGGCGGAAGTCGAGCAGGCGGGCCTGTTCCGTATTTCAGGCATCGAAGGTGCACAGCTTGAGCAAACGCTGGGTGCGTTCTGCCCTAACCTGCTGTTCCCGTACGCCCGTGAGTGCGTTGATAACCTGGTCAACCGTGGCGGTTTCCCGCCGCTAATGCTGGCGCCGGTTAACTTCGAAGCCATGTACGCCCAGCGCAAGCAGCGCGAAGCGCAGCAGGCAAGTCAAGCGGCTGAGAACACGCACTAAGCCATGTCCGATTCGCTAAACGCGGCTGATTGGGTGGCGCGCCACGGCAAAATGCCGCGCCTCTATGTACCTGCTGAGTTTTCAGCAGGCACTACCTTAACGCTACCCGAAGGCCCTGCTAAGCACGTTACTCGCGTGCTGCGCATGGGTGAAGGGGCACCGCTGATCTTGTTTGATGGCGCAGGCCAAGAAGCAGGCGTTCAGCTGGCGGAGGTGGGGCGTAAGCACACCACCGTCACCGTTGAGGCGGTGTGGCCTGGCAGCGGCGAGTCGCCGCTGGTGGTGCATCTTGGGCAAGCGATTTCCAAGGGCGACCGCATGGATTACGCCATTCAAAAAGCCGTTGAGCTAGGGGTGGCGGCGATTACCCCGCTGTATACCGAGCGGGGCGATGTGCGTTTGAAAGGCGACCGCGAAGAGAAAAAGCTGGCGCACTGGCAGGCCGTGGCGGCCAGTGCCTGTGAGCAGAGCGGCCGGGCGGTGGTGCCGCCTGTTCACCCCCCGCAGGCGTTAGGTGAGTGGCTGGCCGAGCGCCAAGAGCCGCTGCGCTTGATGCTGCACTTAGCGACGGGTAACGGCTTTGCTCAGCCGGAGCGGCCGGCGTCCGCCGCGCTGTTGATTGGCCCAGAGGGCGGCTTAAGCGATACGGATATTCAGGCCGCTATCGCCAGCCACTTTACGCCACTGACGCTGGGGCCACGGGTGCTACGCACCGAAACGGCTCCTGTGGTTGCGCTCACGCTGCTGCAGCACCACTTCGGCGATTTGTAAGCGCTTACTATCAAGCCGCTGCCGTGTTTGTTGCGGCAGCGGTTTTTTTGTACCCAGCGCTGGCGTCATTCGACGCCGCTTTGCCTTGCCTAGGCAAGGTACCATAATGAAGATCTACTTCTTGTAAGGACGGCACCCATGGTCCGTGAGTCACACTCCACCCCCCGATCCGCCAGCGATGCATCTGCCCAACTGGGCGATGTGGCCTATTTAACCGTGACGGCGGTGAACAGTACCGGAGCCTTTCTGCGTTGGGGGCAGCCCAAAGACGTGCTGCTGCCCTATAGCGAGCAGCGCTTTCGCCCCGACCCCGGCAAGCGGGTGCTGGTGATGCTGTATAGCGACGATCAGGGGCGGCCGGTCGCTACCATGCGTCTTGACCGTTTTTTGACGGACGACGCCTGGGCGTTAGAGAAAGGCGACGAAGTCGATGTGGTGGTGGCCGACCGCACGGACTTAGGTATGAAAGTAGTGGTCAATCACCGCTACTGGGGGCTGATCTACCAAGACGATATTACTCAGCCTCTGCGCCGTGGGCAGTCGCTGAAAGGCTTTGTGAAACAGCGCCGCGAGGATGGCCGCGTGGATATTTCACTGCTACCGCCCGGCGCGGCCCGCCTGGATGTGGTGGGTGATAAAGTGCTGAAAGCGCTGCGTGAGAGCGGCGGCTATCTGCCGCTGGGTGATAAAAGCTCGGCGCACGATATCAAAACCCGCTTAGGGGTTAGCAAGAGCGCTTTTAAGCAGGCGATTGGCCGGCTCTATAAGCAGCAGCTAATCACTCTAGCGCCAGATGCGATTCGCCTAGTGCCCGGTGCGCTCTCCGAGCCGGCGGATAAATAGCCGCAGTTGGAGCCGTGCAAGCAGTGCGGCATACTGATGACCTATTGATCCTCCATGGACTGTATTTCGATGAGCCAATCAACGTTACATCTCGGTGTGGTGATGGATCCCATCAGCGACATCGCTTACAAGAAAGACACCACCTTAGCCATGCTGTGGGCCGCTCAAGAGCGCGGCTATACGCTGCACTACATGGAGCAGGGCGACCTGTTCTTACAGGCGGGCAAAGCCTACGCGCGGATGCGTCCACTCACCGTGCACCGTAACCCAGAGCACTGGTACGACCTGGGCGAGGCGACTCAGCGCCCGTTGGCCGAGCTGGATGTGGTGCTGATGCGGAAAGACCCGCCGGTGGATGCGGAGTTTATTAACGCGGTGCATCTGCTGGGCTTTGCCGAGCGCGAGGGCGTGTTGGTGGTTAACCCCACTGCTGCGCTGTTGCAGTGTAATGAGAAGCTCTTTGCCCAGCAGTTTCCCCAGTGCTGCGCGCCGACGGTCGTCGCGAGCCGCGATGATGTGCTACGCGCCTTTCATGCCGAGCACGGCGATGTGATCTTCAAGCCGCTCGACGGCATGGGCGGCACGGGCATTTTTCATATCGGCCCCGATGGCCGCAATATTGGCGCGGTGATTGAGCAACTGACGCTGCGTGGTCAGCGACAAATTATGGCTCAGCGCTACCTGCCGGAAATCAAGGATGGCGATACGCGGATTCTCTTGGTCGATGGCGAGCCGGTGCCGTTTGGCCTAGCGCGAATCCCTTCGGCGGGCGAAACCCGCGGCAATCTGGCCGCAGGCGGTCGCGGTGTGAGCCGCGAGCTAACCGAGCGGGACCACTGGCTGATTCAACAAGTGCAGCCGATGATTCGCGAGAAAGGCCTGATGTTTGTCGGCCTGGACGTGATTGGCGACTACATCACGGAAATCAACGTGACGAGCCCCACCTGTGTCCGTGAGATCGACGATCAGCGCGGCACCGATATTTCCGGAATGCTGTTAGACGCTATCGAACGTCGCTTGGCCTAATCGGTGAACGTTCTATTCGCCAAATGACGTAAGGCTTGCCGAGCCATCGGCAAGCCGTAGGAGACGCATGCAAAGCTTAAAACACCACTTTTTGATGGCGCTGCCCCACATGGAAGACCCTAATTTCACGGGCAGCCTGATTTATTTATGTGACCATGACCACAATGGCTGTATGGGCGTGATTGCCAACCGCCCGTTGGAAATCACCCTGGATGCGCTGTTTGAGCAGCTCTCACTCGGCGGCGACGACAGCCCCCACCGCAATGCGCCGGTCTACTACGGCGGCCCCATGCATAAAGATCGCGGCTTTATTCTTCACGTTGGCGACAGCCAAGCGTGGGACTCCAGCGTCCAGGTGGAAGATGGCATTGCGCTCACTACCTCCATGGATATTCTCCAAGCGCTGGCGGATGGCACTGGCCCCGAGCACTTTCTGGTGTGCTTAGGCTGCGCAGGCTGGGAAGTGGGTCAGTTAGAGGATGAGCTGAAAGAGAACGCCTGGCTAACGGTAGAGGGCCAAAGCAACGTGCTGTTTGATACGCCTCCAGCCGAGCGTCTTACGGCCGCCGCCGGTATTCTCGGGGTTGATTTAAACCTAATGACGCGCAACGCAGGGCATGCATAAGCGTGCGGTTGGATGAGGCGTAAGTGGTATGGCAGATAACGGGCAGCGCCTGATCTTGGCGTTTGATTTTGGAACGCGGCGCATTGGCGTTGCCGTGGGTAACGAGTTGCTGCACAGTGCGCGGGAGCTGACGCCGCTGCCCGCGCGTGACGGCATTCCTGACTGGAACGTGGTCACACGCCTTATTGAAGAGTGGCAGCCAGATCTGTTTGTCGTCGGCTTGCCGCTCAATATGGACGGGACCGAATCGCTCATGAGTACCCGGGCGCGTAAGTTCGGCAATCGCCTGCATGGCCGCTACGGCAAACCCTGTGAGATGGTCGATGAGCGTGGCTCGACTCAAGAAGCCAAGCAGATCGCCCATGCAGCGGGCCACCGAGGTAACTACCGAGAAGAGAGCGTAGACGGTATTGCCGCGGTGTTAATTTTGGAAGGTTGGTTCGCCCACCAGGAAGGCCTTCCCGGCGGGCGGAGCGCCTACTAATCCACTGCCGTATTAACGGTCGAGGGTTCCGGTTTGGGAAGGCACGAACCAGCGGACCGGGCGCAGGTCTTTCTCAATCAGGTCATCCACTTTTAGCAGCGTGGCAAAAATCGCCATCCGCATGGGGATACCATTATCGGTTTGGCGGAAAATCGCCAGCCGCGGGTCGCCGTTCAAATCGACGTTCAAATCATTAGCGCCTGGGCGGCTATCGCGGGGAAGCGGGTGCATCACGATCGTGCTTTGGCTACAGCGCTGGTCAAGAAAATCACGGTTGACCATAAAGTCGTCGGAAAGCCCCTGGAAACTCTCGTTCATTTCATCCGTAAAGCGCTCTTTCTGAATGCGGGTGGTGTACACCACATCTAAATCGGCAAAGTCACTGGCCAATGAGTCGCGTTGCTCAATGCGATGCCCGCGAGAAGCCACTAGATCAATTAAGTAAGAAGGCATCTCCAGCCCTGGTGGCGACACAAGCGTAATACGCAGCGGGTCATAGAGTGACAGCAGCTTAATCAGCGAATGCACCGTGCGACCGTATTTCAAATCACCGGTCAGCAGAATATGCGCCCCGCTTAAGCGTTTGCCTAATCGCTGAAACTCCTTATCAATCGTATAAAGGTCCAGCAGGGCTTGGCTTGGGTGCTCGCCTGGGCCATCGCCACCATTAATGACGGGTACATGGGTGGCTGCAGCGAATTCGGCTACCGAACCTTGGTCTGGGTGACGCATCACAATCGCATCGCAGTAGCCGCTCATTACACGGCTGGTGTCGTAAAGCGACTCGCCTTTGGCCATGGAAGAGAAGGTAAAGCCTGTGGTGTCGCACACGCTTCCCCCCAGTCGGCAGAACGCGGCATTAAAGCTCACCCGTGTGCGAGTGCTCGCTTCAAAAAACAGGTTGCCCAACACTGCACCTTCCAACACCCGCGTGACTTGGCGGCGGCTAGCAATCGGCTCCATGCGTGCCGCCACGCGTAACAAGTGATCAACGCTCTCGCGGCTTAATGAATCGACAGTTAATAGGTGCTGGCTCATCATGGACCTCATCTTTAGTGGGCGTGGGTGAAGGTGGCAGCTATATAGAGTGCTAAGTGTAACCGCCAAACTAGACGTGCCGAAGCGGTTTCCATTGATCAATAGAAGAGGGCAGATAAGGAGGCAGAGACTTTTTTCGACTATTTGATAATTAGCTCTTGCCAACCCGGCCGCGAATCCGTAAAGTACGCATCCGCTGCCGGGGACGCCAAGCGTTACCAGCGGTG
>NZ_JAWJBT010000031.1:0-34873 GCF_046536035.1 Halomonas sp. SIMBA_159 | reverse complement strand
TTGCGGGAATAGCTCAGTGGTAGAGCATCGCCTTGCCAAGGCGAGGGTCGAGAGTTCGAATCTCTTTTCCCGCTCCATGCAAACACCTCTCTTACGCATGAACCCCTTCTCGTATACACCCTGATTTATGCATTTATATGCACCGCTTAATAGCGGCGTTTTTGCGTGCGTGTCGTTTGAGAGTGTACGGATGAGGGCGGTAGGGTAGCGCCCAGGCGCAAGGCCTGAGCGCTGCGGGTTAATCTACCAGGGTGAAGTGGCCTACCACGCTGTTAAGCGACTGCGAGCGCTGCTTAAGGTCTTGGGCAGACGTAGCGGTTTGCTGAACCATCGAGGCGTTGTCTTGCGTTGCCTGATCTAGTTGAGCAATGGCGACATTAATTTGCTCAATGCCGCGGGTTTGCTCATGGGTGGCGGCAGTGATGTCTGCAAACAGGTCGTGTACCCGCTGGATGCGCTGATCAATATCCTGCATACGCTGCTTGGCGGTATCTACTAACGTGGCGCCGTTGCTCACTTGAGCGTTCGACGCGTTGATCAGTCCTTTGATCTCATGAGCGGCACTGGCCGAGCGGTTGGCTAACTGGCGAACCTCGCCTGCTACTACTGCAAAGCCACGGCCATGCTCGCCTGCGCGTGCGGCTTCAACCGATGCATTCAGAGCCAGAATATTGGTCTGGAAAGCGATGCTGTCAATCAGCGACACGATATCCGTGATTTTATCCGCTTCCGCGGTAATCTCTTGCATAGACGCCACTGCGTCGCCAATGGCTTTCTGACCGGCTTGAGAGGTTTCGCCCGCGCTGCGTACCAGCTCTTTGGCTTGTTCCACACTATCGGCGGTCTGGCGGACGGTCGCAGTCACCTCTTCCATGCTGGAAGATGTTTGCTGAAGCGCAGCGGCCTGCTGCTCGGTGCGAGAAGAGAGCTCCTGATTACCGGCGGCGATATCGCCTGCGTTGTGATCAACCGCAGAGCTAGTGGAGTGAATCTCCTGCATCGCGTCGCGCAGCTTGTCACGCATTTGACGAATATCGTAGAGCAGACTGCTGGAGTCGTTGTGATGCAGGGCTACAGGAGCGGTTAAATCACCCTGCGCAATCCTTGATACCACACTGGCGGCATAGCTCGGTTCACCGCCCAGACGGCGCAAGATCAGTGCGATCATGCCCCAAAACGCCAGCGTGACCAGTGCGCCTGCCACGATACCCACCACAATGCTCTCTACCAGCTGACGCATGATGGTGCTATTAACATCGCCTACAAAGACACTGCTGGCAACGTAGGTATCCCACGGGGTAAAGGCGGCAGAGTAAGCGCGAACTTGCGGTTGGGCGTCATCACCCCGGGCAAAGTTAGAGAAATACTCAGTAAAGCCGCTGCCCGTCTCCTGAGTATTTTCCAGAATGGTTTGGAAGATCAGCGTGCCTTCGGGGTCTTTTACCTGAGAAATGTCTTCCCCTACTTCACGGTTAGGGTGGGCTAGCATGCGCAGGCTGCCGTTAAAGGCAAAAAGATAGTTATCCTCTTCGCCAAAGCGCACATCGCGCAGGGTGTTGAAGGCCTGGCGCTGCGCTTCTGGCAGGGAAAGCTGGCCTTGCTCGGCAAGCTGGTGGTAGTGCTCTAGAGTGGAAAGCGCGATATCTACCGCAGTCACCATGCGCTGTTCGCGCTCGGTGTAAAGCAGTGCACGGCTTTGAAACGCATTGACCGCAATCATTACAGCCAGGATCAACCATAAAATAGCGACGCCTAACAGCCGCTGTCGGCGCAGTGGCAGTGCAGCCAGACCTTTTTGCGCAACAGTGGGTGAGTTTGATGGGGGTAAGTGGGTGTATGCGTCTGATGACGGCGTAATGGTAGTACTCATTATCGGATTGGCTCTCTTATAAATTCAGTATGTTCCCTTGATGTACCGCTGTGCGGGCAATGCGGCACCAGCTAATACTAAAGTATTAATTTAGCCGCGACTGCAGTAATAGCGTGGAAAAGTGTCACCGATTGTAGGATTTAACACCGAGAAATCAGCAAGATGCCGCTATGTGGTAAAGCGTTATAAGCCGCTAACTTGAAAAAATATGCGCCTGCCCCGATATCCTTCTTTCTAGCTCTTTGTGCTCCCCACTTGCTGACAGGACATATTCATGGCCGAACCGGCATTGTCGATCCGTGGCCTTACCAAGGTGTATGGCAACGGCTTCCAAGCGTTAAAAGGTATTGATTTAGACGTCCAGCAGGGCGATTTTTTTGCGCTGTTGGGCCCCAACGGCGCAGGAAAGTCCACCACCCTGGGCGTTGTGTGTTCGTTGGTGCAAAAATCAGCGGGTAAGGTATCGATTTTTGGTATCGACATTGATAAAGACTTCGCCAAAGCGAAATATCAGCTCGGCGTGGTGCCGCAGGAATTCAACTTCAACCAGTTTGAGAAAGTGCTGGATATCGTGCTGGCCCAGGCGGGTTACTACGGCATGAAGCGCAACGAAGCGTTGCCCCGTGCCCAACAGCTGCTGACCGATTTAGGGCTGTGGGAAAAACGCAACGGCAGCGCGCGAATGCTTTCAGGAGGCATGAAGCGTCGCCTGATGATTGCGCGTGCCTTGATGCACCGACCCAAGCTGTTGATTCTCGACGAACCCACCGCCGGGGTCGATATCGAACTGCGCCGCAGCATGTGGGAGTACATGCGCCGCATTAACCGCGATGAAGGCACCACGATCATTCTGACCACGCACTACCTCGAGGAAGCTGAGAGCCTGTGCCGCAATATCGCCATTATTAATCACGGTGAAATCGTGCGAAACACCAGCGTACGTGAGCTGCTGGCGGAGCTTGACACCGAAACTTTCCTGTTGGATCTCGCTGCACCGGTTGCGCAAGTGCCTGTGATTGAAGGCTTTGAGGTGCAGCGAATCGAGCCGTCTCAGCTGGCGCTGGTGATTCACCGTGGCCAGCAGTTGAACGATGTGTTCAGTGCGTTAAGCGCGCAGGGTATCCAGGTGGTGTCGATGCGTAACCGCGCCAACCGCTTAGAGGAGATGTTTGTTTCCATGGTAGAGAGCAGTCAGCAGGCCATCGATCAGCGTGAACAGCAGGAGGCCCGCGCATGAATGCAATGCAAACCCTCGTGGCCTTATGGACGCTGGTGCTCAAGGAAATTAAACGCTTTACCCGTATTTGGCCGCAAACCTTGCTGCCGCCGTCCATCACCATGGCCATGTACTTCATCATTTTTGGCAACCTGATTGGGTCGCGCATTGGTGATATGGACGGCTTCAGCTACATGGACTTTATCGTGCCAGGGCTGATCATGATGTCGGTGATCACCAACAGCTACTCCAACGTGGCGTCCAGCTTCTTCTCCAACAAATTCCAGCGCTCCATTGAAGAGATGATGGTGTCACCCATGCCCAATGGCGTGATCCTTTCCGGGTTTATTCTGGGCGGCATGGCACGCGGCCTGGGCGTGGGGCTGATCGTGACGCTGGTATCGCTGTTTTTCACCCGCTTAACGGTCGAGCATCCGCTGCTCACGGTGTTGGTGGTGGTGCTCACCTCGGCGCTATTCTCCATTGGCGGCTTTATCAACGCCCTGTTGGCGAACAAGTTTGACGATATCTCCATCGTGCCGACGTTTATTCTGACGCCGCTCACCTATTTAGGCGGGGTGTTCTACTCGATTTCGATGCTGCCGGATTTCTGGCAGGGCGTCTCGATGCTCAACCCGATTCTGTATATGGTGAACGTCTTCCGCTACGGCTTTTTAGGCGTTTCTGATATTCCGGTAGTCTGGGCATTAGCGGCTATTTTCGCCTTTATTGTTGTCCTGTTTATGGTCGCGCTGACCATGCTAGAGCGCGGTAAAGGCATTCGCAGCTAATTCACGGCCTGACTGCAATGCCCTTATTGAACTAGCACGACTGAGAGAGTTTCCATGGCACATCGCCCCGACACTTTAGAACACGCGCCCCTGGGGCGCGATTCCGCTTACCCCGAGCAGTACGATGCGGGGTTGCTGTACCCCATTCCCCGTGCGGCCAATCGTGCGCCGCTGGGTATTGAAGAGGGCGCGCTGCCGTTTGTTGGCGAAGATGAGTGGCACGCGTTTGAGGTTTCTTGGCTCAATGGCCGCGGTAAACCGATCGTCGCCGTGGCACGCTTCCGTCTGCCGGCAAGCTCACCCCACTTGATTGAATCCAAATCCTGGAAACTCTACCTCAACAGCCTCAACCAAACCCGCTTTGCTAGCCAATCTGAAGTAGAAGATACGCTAGTGCGTGACCTCAGCAGCGCTGCCGGAGCCAGCGTGAGCGTTGAGCTACTGGGGGTGGATGATAGTGAGCTGGCCCCCCAGCGCCTGCCGGGGGAGTGCCTGGATGATCTAGATATCGAGGTGAGCGACTACACTCCAAGCGCCACGCACCTTGCTACCAGTGATGAGATCGTCGAAGAGACGCTGCACTCGCATCTTCTAAAATCTAACTGCCCGGTGACCGGTCAGCCGGACTGGGGTAGCGTGTTAATTCGCTATAAAGGCCCGAAAATCGACCGCGAGGGCTTGCTGAGCTACCTGATTGGCTACCGCCAGCATCAAGACTTTCACGAGCACTGCGTCGAGCATATTTTCACGGACTTGATGCAGCAGGCGAAGCCAGAGGAGCTATTGGTATTGGCCCGCTACGTGCGCCGTGGCGGCCTGGATATTAGCCCCTGGCGAGCCACTCCAGGGCTTACGCCTCCCAGCCCGCTGCGCCTTGCCCGGCAGTAATGCTTACCTTGAATGGAGAAGGAGTCACCATGGACGCCATCACGCTGCTTCACGAACGTAGCTCCATGGGCAAGCTCACCGAGCCTGCCCCCAGCGCCGACCAGCTCAGTGCCATATACCAAGCGGCCCTGCGCGCCCCCGACCACAAAGAGCTGCGCCCGTGGCGCTTTATCGAGTTCTCCGGCGAAGGCCGGGAACGCCTAGGTGAGCTGTTTGCCGAAGCCGAGTTTCAGGAAGATCCTCACGCCAGCGACGACACGCTAAATTCCGCGCGCAAAAAGCCGCTGCGTGCACCGATGATTATCGCGGTGATTGCCAAGGTGACGCCTGACCTTCCCAAAGTGCCTAAAATCGAGCAGGTGATTTCAGCAGGCTGTGCCGCCCACGGTATTTTGCTGGCGGCCCACGCGCTAGGTCTAGGAGCCATGTGGCGCAGCGGCAAATACGCGTTTGATCCCGTGGTGCGCAAAGGCCTGGGTCTGGATGAAGACGACGAAGTCGTTGCCTTTATCTATTTGGGCAGCCTAGCGGGTCGCCACAAGCCAGTGGCAACCCACAACAGTGCGGATTTTGTCGAGCGTTGGGATTAAATCCACGCCCCTGTAATGCCAAGGAGGACGCCATGAGTCAGCCCCGCCAACCCGGCATTCCATATCCCCGCCTGCCGCTACCGGAAGGCGAGGAGGATCTAGCCGCCTTTCAGCGCTGGCTGGAAGCGGCCATTCCTATGGTGGAGGCACTTGGCATTACCCGCATGAGCCAGGCCAACGGTGCGCTCACGTGGCAACTGGCGCTTACGCCCAACCTCAACGACAAAGGCACCGGCTTTGGCGGCGCGCTGAGCGCACAAGCCACGCTACAAGGCTGGTGCTGGGTCACTCTCTGGCTTCGCCAGCAGGGCAGGGCCCAGGATGTGGTGGTCGCCGAGGCAAGCCAGCGCTTTCTTGCCCCGGTCACGGGTGATTACCGCATGACCTGCGCCCCCAGCCATCCGGACGGCCCTGAAAAGCTTGCCGCAAAACTCAGCGAGCGAGGCAAGGGCAGTATCGAGTTAACCCATCAGCTCTACTGCGGTGATTCGCTCTGCCTCGAAGCCACAGGCCGCTACGCCGTGCTGGCAAACGCCTAGTCAGCAAAAAGGCTTGCTATTTCACGGCTTAGACCATAGAATATGCGCCGTTCTGTTGAGAAAGGCAGCGCCTAACAGCAGAGCTAAAATGTGGAGAGGTGTCCGAGTGGTCGAAGGAGCACGCCTGGAAAGTGTGTAAGTCGAAAGGCTTCGAGGGTTCGAATCCCTCCCTCTCCGCCAAGAATATAGATTAAGCCGCTGATTTCAGCGGCTTTTTTGTTTTTATAGTTTTATCAGTCCCCCAATTAGTCCCCCAGCGCTCCCAGGTGGTAGGAGAGTGCGTCTCGGCTGTCTTGCTACTGCCGTTGTCCGATAATCGCCAGCCGATGATCTCGCGTGTATAGCAGTCAATGATGACCGTTAGGCTACCTATCCTTACTACACCATAGTGTGACAAGTCGGTTGCCCAACGCTCATCCGTCCTTGAGGAAGCTGACGGTAGGCTCCTGGCTCAAGACCGAAAGTCTTGAGGCCGCTTGCGTACCTGCCAAACCTTCAGTCGAAAGATGTGCTGTATAGGCTTGCGGTTCACACTCCAGACGGCGATAGCCGTAAGTAGGAGAGTGCTCCAAGGCTAGTTTTACTTGGCTGACCAGCTCAGTATTGATCAAGCTGGGTTGGTTTATAACGTCCTCCTGATGGCTGCACTATAAACTGTGCAGCTACGAAGGGGCACTTCAATAGTTCAAGGGTAATCTAAAATACTTTGGAATTTAATGGCTTCACCTTTTTCACAGTATTGATGTTATTGCTTTGATTGCTATGGTTTTCATGGGACTCAGCAGTGGATTATCACTAACCCAGCCAATAGCCTCAACCAACGCTAAATAGGAAATCGAATTAATTGTGAATCGCCAATGACGTTCTAGGCCATCGTGCGGACTTTAGTGTTATTTTTGATACCACCAGGAGCGTGTATTTCCATTTTTAAAGTGAGCGATAAGGTGGTCTTAGTAAGGGCTTCTGTATTCTCCATAGAAGTTAAAGAGCTTGGCTTTTTCTCTGAAACCTCTAGCTAAATATTGAGTTTGACCATGATGCGTTAAAATAGAATTAAACTTTTATTTACACTTCGTGAACTGCGATTTTTGTTAATTGTGCCTTGTCTGGTACGTGCTCATCACGTTAATAAGAGCCCTCCGTTAATCAAGTTGTAATAAGCCTAACTGTGTTTGCTCTGTGGAATTTCACGAAATAGGCAGTCTTTATGTTTAGGTTGATGTAAGTGTTAAGTGTGACGATATTGCTGAATTTCAGGTTGCCATCTTCAAGTTTTAATGATTGGTGTTTTTTAGTAGTAGTAAAAGCCATATTTACAACCTTTTTTTAAGGCTTTTTCAAGTGTTTCAGGGTTTATAGAGCCGTCAGGAGACTGCATGATAGAGATTGTAGTTGCTAGCTCTGTAACGCGTTCTCTGACTAATTTAAAATAAATGGTGCGTAGGTTAAAGTCTTTAGATGGATCTCCTCCATTCTTCAGTACTTCAAGGCTACAGCGGTGGTTAATTTCGTTCATCAATTCATCGATCAAACTATCCACGTCACTTTGATGTATATATTGTTGTGCTACATCTAAAAACGAATCGCTTAAATTGCTGGTTTCTTTAGCTATAAAATTCTTTTTTCCCAGCGCCTCGTTAATAAGGTCGCTGAGTGTTTGTGCTTGAGACTGTTTACGCTTTTTCGCTAAAAGCTTTAGTTGCTTTATTTTTTTCTCTGGGATTTGAAGAGAGACTGGGTTGCCATTCTTCTTACGGTATTGGTACGTATTCCAGGCTCCTTTCATTTGCCTGCTGGCTTCTCGATATTCAGCTTCATCAGGAAGCTTCTTCAAGCTTTTAGCCATCTCAACATAACCGTACTCAGCAGGCGGTTTTACCGAAATGAACGCCGTAGAACCTTTGAAAATCTTACGCGCCAAGTAACTAGCTATCCACTCCAGCTGAGCAGGATCACGAGTTACGATCCAATCGAAAGGTTGAGTCATGAACAATTTCCACTAGTGAATTAGATATATCTAATTTTTTTTGAGTCGGCTGTCACATGTCAAATACATTGTACACATGCAATGTACGGTTTCAATGGTTAATTACAATGTAATAGAACAACGTAAAAAAGTGAATTGTTAAAAGTCCGTGAAATCGGATTTTTATTTTTTGTAGAATGCCGTAAGCTGCATGCTATGCACACATCCATTCTGACCTACAAGAACGCTCGCCTAACGCCCGAAGAACGATGGCTACTGATGCAGTGGGCGTCTGTGATAGGCGCTGACCAGAGCTTTGATGGCACGTTGAAGGATCTCTTCATGAGCCTAGGCATGACGTATGCGCAAGGCCGTCGAGCCTGGGGTTGTCTCATAAAAAAACACGGAGAAAGGCAAAACCAGTTTATTGAGATTGAGCGGCTACCTATTAAAGGACCAGGACGGCCAGCGGTACGTTATCGTTTATCAGCAAAGTTTGTGAAAGAACTACAGAAGTATCCGTTGTCTTCTACGCACCACGTAGAAGAAATAGCCACACTTACCAAAACGACCCTACTATCTGCTGAAAATAAAAATAAGGATCTGGTAAGAGATGGACGTCGCCGCCGTTCAAGGTTGACCTTGCCTAACCGGTGGCTATTAATGGTGTTGCTAGCTCATGCTGATACGCCAGGTGTAATAACCAGCCTTGGAATATCAACAATACGTCACCTCACTGGGATGTCACGCTCCCGCATAGATAGGCAACTGAAGAAATTGGTCGATTTAGGTATCGTTGCTCACCATGAGCCAGGGCGATACTCACACCAAGCTAAAAAACGCAAAACCTCTATTTATCTGCTTGATTTAGCCCACCCCTCATTTGGAAAACACACAAGAACGCCCATTACAATTGTGTCGCCGCCTTCAAGCACCAAACCCGAGGTAACGGAATCAACAAAAGGTGAAATAAAAAGAACGGAGTTAGTCGGTGGAATAGTGGATGCAGTGATGACTGCAGGGGTATGCAGCTTGCAAATCGAAGCATTGTTGAAGGAGTACAATGCCAACAAGGGTTCTGATAGTACCGTGTCAGACGATACTAAGGATGAATCAAAACGAGAGCATGATCCTTATCGCGAGGCTAAAAAATATCAAGAGAGATACAACGAAATCAAAATGGTTTTTGACCTGGCGCTATCAATGCTGCCAAGCACACGTTATCTAGAAGGTGGCGTTGAAGAACTTCTTAAGCGCTACGATGTGGAGGATGCAAACTGGTTACTTACCAGTGTTCATATCGATACTTGTCGTCTGCTAACTTCCTCCTGGAATGAATTGAAAGAAGGTTGTTCCGGGCCTGAACAGCCACAACATGACGTTATAGTGGCGACTGCTCGTCGTTTAGGCATAACGCCTGAATATGTGATCGAAACGAAACCTGAGCAGGAGTCAGAATGGGCGTCTGAAAAAGCAGACAACTATACAAAGGCCTTGGACGATAAGCCTCCCACAGTAGAACCAATAACAGAACAATTCTCTTATCACCCCTTGGCGCTACTGTTTTATGCCCTGTCACATCACCTAGCCAAACAGCTTCAGCGTGACATCATCCGTAATGGACACGGAGACGACGAAGCAATGACCTACATGCTTGTGCCTGTTTTTCCCAATTCACCTAACGGCTCGACCTTACCCGCGTTTCAACTACGTAGCTATGGCCTGCGTTCCGAAGATGCCGGTAAAGAGCCAACGACCACTATATCCCGCAGCCCTGTCAGCGAGGATCTAAAAACCTATTGGCAAACACATCATCAGGATTGCCTTTCAGCTATCAATGATGAGCCAGATGATGGCACAGAGTCTGACGCTCAAGAGCCGAGCGACGCATGACCACCAGTCGCCAAAGTCACTCTCCAATTAAAAAATACTCACCTGCCTCATCTCATGAACGAATAACAGGAGTTCGTCATGAGCAACCGACTCATCCGCATCAAAGACGTCATGGATCGCACCGGGCTGGCTAGATCGACGGTCTACAAGTACATCAACCTTGGGCAGTTCCCTCAGCCCATCAAGCTGGGCACTCGGGCTGTTGCCTGGGTCGAGCGCGAGGTGGAAGCCTGGATCTGCGAAAGCATCGAGCGCAGAGATCAAGTAGTGCTGAAGTAACTCAACCTTTCCTCATTTAATTGAAGAGTGATTATTCGCTAACGGCGACTCACTCCCACCAGCAACCATCAGTACCTATCGGTCACTACCCATTCCCAAGAACCTTGTTTAATTATTATTATTTAAATCAATTAGTTAAATCAAAGGGTAATGGAAGGGGCATCAAGCCCCGTACCTGAGTAGCGAGCGTAAAGGTAGCCATCCACACGTATCCGTCTCAATGAATCCAGCCTCCGCTGGAGGCTTCGTCGTGCCTGACATACATGCTCATGCCTCCGAAGGCATGGGTCGATCTCACTATCGAGGTAATTAAAATGCTTCAACGACACCCATCAAACGCTAATTTGTGCTTGAACGCTGCTCCTACCTTCAACGGGCTTGCTCTCCAAGTAAAACATCTCCCAATGGCCGATGAATACCTTCAGGCCCTTTACAATACAATGCACAAGGCTCTCGCTGACTACCCTCGCGTGCTAGCCTTCAGAGTCGATCCTGTCATTCCTACAACGATAAGTGACCGGATGAGGCCGGAGGATCACAAAGGCCTTATCGCAAGGTTCATCGCTTCCTTGAAAGCGATTATCAAACATGATCGTGAGAGTAAACGCCAAGCTGGCTGGGTGCCTGACACTAAGGTGCGCTACGTGTGGTGCCGGGAGATTGGCCTTAACGGCAAGCCGCACTATCACTTCTTCTTCCTACTGAATCGTGACGCGTATCACATGCCAGGTAAGGCAGGCTCTCAAAACGAGAACCTTATCAGCCGGGTGTCACGTGCTTGGTACAGCGCGCTGGGAATCACGTGGAACCCTCAAGAGCCATGGGTACACATACCTGCTAACCCGTACTACTGGATCGACCGAGGTGACCTGACTAGCTTTGAGCAGGCTTTCACACGTGCCTCTTATCTCTGTAAAACGAATACAAAGCAGTACGGGCTAGGTGTACGAGCGTTTGGCACCAGTCGTCACTGAAAGTCTCATGATGATCATTGAGCAAGGCTGCTAAGCAGCGCTTTGCCCCCATGCCCCCACACCGCTAAACTCGGCTCACTCTTTTGTGGGGGCTAGGTATCCGCCATGCCCACGGTTACTGCCATACATGGAATCATCAATGAGCCACACCGTTACGCTGCAACAGCTGGAAACCCCAGTAGGACTTTAACCTGTGAGCAAGGGATTATGAGTGCAACCAAACAAACTTTGGGATCGCGCCTGCAATGCGGAAACAAAGGTTTTTCAATGAGTTAAGTTTTCCATGGTTTACATTACCCACATGGTTTTCACCCTGTTAGCAGCCAAATGACAACCAGGCGGCAACCAATTGACAACCAAATTACCACCGCTGCAGCAAGACGAGGGTGACTACATAGCAGGCTGCATAAAGCGGCTTAGACAGTGAATCAGGGAACAACCTGATAAGCGCACCATTGGAAAAGCAGGCTTCTGCGCTCAGCCCTACCTTCCGTCAGCAGACGTTGAGCCAATTCGTTCACTGTTTGTAAAGCTTCATTCCATGTAGCGGGCTCATCATGATAAACCAGTGAGCCAATAAAACGCTCGTAGCGATACGGATGGATGGGGTTGGTCTTTAAGCACCCGAGGCCATAGAGCAGCTTAACTGCTGGGCTAGTGACAAATTGTGTATGCTGGTTGCCGGACGGAGCCACTGCCCAGCGCGTAGCGGCTCCGTTCCTCTTTTGTTACGTATATTTCATTCAGCACTTTTGCAACTGTTATGATGACTACACTTTTTCCGAAAGGTAGGTGAGGCGCAACAGCGTTGATACCTCGCCCACCAGGTACAGTTCATGACATTGATATCTAATAAAAATGCTTCTTCCAAGCATCGCCCCCAACACTCGTTCATACGCTTGATCATGTTTCCCTTTGCTACTTTGCGTGGGCGCTTGGTCGTTGGTGCCGTAGTGCTGTGGAGCTTGCTTTGTCTTGTCATCTTAACGTTCGGTTGGCAGGCAGGTAAGTACCTGGTTAATGAGACTAATCACCAGCATCTGCGTTATGAGACAGAGCTCATCAGTAACTCGATCACCCTTCAGGTGAATGAGCGGCTCAGAGAACTTGAACGCTTGGCCGAGAGGGTTCCGCTGCCTAGAGAAGGGGCTCTATTTGAACAGCATGGTCACAAGTTGGAACCTCTCTTCGAAGCGCTAATACTCTTTGATACGAGTAGCCAAGTCGTTGATGAATGGCCTATCGACGGAGGACGCCGTGGCAACAATTTCGCCGACCGGGAATATGCTCGATTCATGAGCGCTTTTAAAACGCCTTATGTCAGTGAACCTCTCATGGGTCGCATCACTAACACGCCGTTGGTGCTCATGCTAGTTCCTCTTCGTGACGATGAGGGACACTACACAGGTTTCTTAGGTGGGTTAGTTAACCTCAAGCAAAGCCAGCTATTTAGAAACTTTGACCTACTTCGATTAGGTGCAGGTGGCTATGTGACGATTACGACAGCGTCTGGTCAACGCATCTACGACCCTTACCAAACAGACGCCATCGTGACATTACCTAGCACCATTTCACCTGTCTTAGCACAGGCGCTGGATGGCTGGGAAGGTGAGAGTCATGAGCGCTCACTATCCGGAGAAGATCAACTGGTTGCCTATCGACAAATTTGGCCTGCGAATTGGATTGTCGGTGTGCATCTGCCACAAGTGCAAGCTGAAGCACCTCTTATTGCGGGTATGAAGAAAATTACCACCTATGTATGGGGCATACTCATCTTTATTTTGCCTCTTATCTGGATATTGATTTGGATGGCGTTGCGACCTCTAACGCATCTTGCTCGGCAGATACTGGAGCTACGAAGTGGTTTCCGCCCTGTATTGGATATTCCGACCACGATGAAAGAACTTCGCCGTGTCGTTGATGTGATTAACGTGACGGAACTTGCTCGCCAGGGGGTCTTACGTGACTTAGCCGAACGTGAAGCTTTATTGAGAGGTACGTTGTCTGCGTCTCCACAAGGCATGTTTGTAACGGATCAGCGTGGCCGATTGACGTTTATCAACGATGCGTTACTTCAGCTTCTAGGCGATGATACTCCTCGAAGCATGCAAGCCTGGAGCCGCCGGATTCACCGTGATGACCGCCGAGATGTCAGAACAGCGTGGTTGCGCAGCCTTGTAAAACAAACGAATTTTGCGCGTCAATTTCGCTTTATAAGCGCCAATGAAGGCGTGCTCTGGCTAGATGTGAGTACCGCGGCTGTACGTGTTGAAGGGCATTTTATCGGGACTGTCGGCACAGTGCTCGATATCACTCAGCACCAACAAGACTATGCTCAAAAACGCTGGGAAGCAGAGCATGACTCTCTAACCGGTTTGCTCAATCGTCGCGGTCTGACGAGGCACCTCGAAGAGTTGCTTATTCAGTGGCAAGGCTCGGAAAAACCAACCGCGGTCATGCTTTTCGATTTAGATCACTTTAAGCCAGTCAACGATCAAGGGGGGCACGCTCTAGGCGACCAAATGCTTCAACAGATTGCGCGTATCGTACAGAGCGAAATTCGCAGTAGCGATTATGCCGCTCGACAAGGGGGAGATGAATTTGCCGTATTGCTACCGGGCTGTACTCCAGCACGTGCACTCACCATTGCCGAGTCTCTGCGTGCAAGCATCGCGGATAGCTCGATTGAGGCGCAAGGACGCCAATGGCAAGTGACCGCTAGTATAGGGGTCAGTCATTTCCATCAAGGTGACAAGACAATCGACGACATTCTTAGTCGTGCCGATACGGCCAGCTATCGGGCAAAGAAAAGTGGACGTAATAAGGTTGAAGGAGATGCCGATGGCTAGCCGAAAATCACTTTACCAAGCTGACACTTAGTTACTTTCGTCCAACTTAGGCCCTTAATGTATATCAAAGGCTCTTAGATTTGATATTCGCCTTACAGATTAAAAGGGCCAGCATGAAGGCTGGCCCTATATTTTAAATCATTGACTATATATTAATAGTCAACATGTAACTCATAGCGGTTATTGTCCTTTTCTTTAGCACCTCCCAATGCATTACCTGTTACTTCAAGCTGATAATTACCTGGCTGCAATTGGCGAACCATTTCAAAATGGCCACGGGGGCTGGATGCTTCTGCCACCTGCTGTCCAGCTGCATTGTAAAGCACAGCAGAGATACGGTTACCAGTGCTGGTTGCGCCTGGGAAGTGCTCACTTGCTATCTTCAGCGTAGTCGCTTGTTGAATGTTAATATTGAAACGCTTTGATTGGCCTTGGGCCAGCAATTGTGTAGAAGAGACGCCTCTTTCAAGTAGTGGCAGATCTTGGATGGTCGTCCCATAGTTAGCCAATGCAGGCGTTGAAAGAATGCTAGCTACAAGCGCTCCAAAGAGAATTGATTTAACTTTCATGATAACTACTCCAGTGGTTGGTTACATGGTTATATTAGCTGGGGTTTTTGAAATGAAGCTGAATATAAAAATAAAAATAATAAAAAACGCCACCATTTGGTGACGTTAAAAGTTACACACTGTCAGAGTCGTTAGAACATTAGTTTAACACCGGCAACAACTCCAGTATCTTCAGTGTTGTCGCCACTGGCTCGGGAGAGATCTGCAGTGTCGCCGTATTCTTTCTCCCAATAGGCACCGATGTAGGGGGCGAAGCGTCGGGTCACTTCGTAGCCTAGCCGTAGGCCAGCACGAACCGAGTTAAGGCCTTCGCCCACGCCAAATTCTTCAACTTCACTGGCGGCCACGGCAATTTCGGTGCGCGGCTGTAGGTAGAGCCGCTGAGTCAGGCGCAGATCGTATTCGCCTTCAAAACTGGCGGCCACGTCGCCATCTTCACTCACTTGTAATGCCACGTCGGTTTCAATGCCGTAGGGCATTACGCCTTGCAGGCCGACAACCCCATAGGTGCGTTCAGCGTGATCATCGGAGAAAACACCGCCTTGATAACCGATCCCCCCCTGTAACTCCCAAAAATCAGCCACTAAACGACTATAGAGTAGTTCCAAAGACTCAAACTCAGCATCTTCGCCGTCGCCCTGGACATTTTCGCCTTCTGACTTTAGGTAAATGCGGTTGATATCGCCGCCGTACCAGCCTTGAAAGTCCCATACCACGGCTTCTGGGCCTTTATCAGGCACGCTATATTCGAGCCGATCAAACAGTGCCATACCCATATTATGTTCCTCAGTGGGCGCTGGCCAACTGTCTGGTGCCGCATAGCCATCTTCGGCTTGAGCGGTCGTGGCGGCGGCCATGCCAAGGGCGGCGCTGGCGAGGGTTAAGTAGCGCTTAATTTTCATACTGCCTCCTTAAGAAACTTGAACAACGCGGAACATGCCAGCATCCATGTGATAGAGAAGGTGGCAGTGGAACGCCCAACTGCCCTCTGCGTCTGCGGTGATCAACGCAGACACGCGCTCACCAGGCTTCACATTTAGGGTGTGTTTGCGTGGTATCAATTCCCCTTGGCCGTTTTCCAGCTCCATCCACATACCGTGGAGGTGGATAGGATGCTCCATCATGGTGTCGTTAATGAGGATTAGGCGCAGCCGCTCATCTTTCTCAAAATGAATAGGGCCGGTCACTTCGCTAAACTTCTTACCGTCGAACGACCACATATAACGCTCCATATTGCCGGTCAGGTGCAGCTCAAGCTCACGGCCTGGCTCGCGGCGATCAGGCCATGGTGTGAACGCTTTGAGATCCCGGTAAACCAATACGCGTCGTTCGTCGGGATCAATGCCGATTCCCGCCTGGTTATAGCGAGAACCCGGCTGAGCTTCACCGGCGAGAAGCAAACCATTTGCACCTATTTTGGCCTGCTCGGCTGCCATCCCCCCCATAGTAGAGTGATCCATGCCTTGCATGTTGGACATACCGGAGTGATCCATCCCAGCCATGCTGGAATGATCCATGCCTTCCATATTCGACATCCCAGAATGATCCATCCCCGACATGTTGGAATGATCCATGCCTTGCATATTGGACATGCCAGAGTGATCCATCCCCGCCATGTTGGAGTGATCCATACCGCCCATGCCGTGGGCACCCATGGCTTCCATACCGCGGTCTGCAATTTGACGGCGTTCAGGAATCTCCGCCTGCATGCCTTCACGTGGAGCTAGCGTGGCGCGTGCATAGCCGCTCCGATCCATGGCTTCGGCGAAGATGGTGTATGCCCGGTCGTCTTCAGGTGAAACCAGCACATCGTAGGTTTCAGCCACGCCAATACGGAACTCATCAACAGGAACGGGTTGCACCGGTTGTCCATCAGCGGCCACCACGGTCATCTTCAGGCCAGGTATACGAACATCGAAAAAAGACATGGCTGAGCCGTTAATCACGCGTAGTCGTATCCGCTCACCAGCTTTGAACAAGGCATTCCAGTTTTCTTGAGGAGAATAGCCGTTGAGAAGATAAGTATAAGTACTACCGGTGACATCGGCGATATCCCGCGAACTCATGCGCATTTGAGCCCACATGCCGCGCATTTCAGCGGTCTGAGCAAAACCGTTGTTACGAACATCGGCAAAGAAGTCAGCAATCGTGCGCTCTTGGAAGTTGTAATAGCCTTCCATGGTTTTCAGATTACGGAACACCGACATCGGGTCTTCAAAAGTCCAGTCGGTGAGCAGTAACACATGCTCACGGTCGTAACGGATAGGCTCACGCTCGGCAGCGTCGATAATCAATGGCCCTGCATGGCCAAGCTGCTCCTGCATACCGGAATGACTGTGGTACCAGTAGGTACCGTTCTGACGGACGGGAAAACGGTAGGTAAAGGTTTCACCAGGGGCGATACCTGCAAAGCTAACGCCAGGCACACCATCCATTTCCGGCGGTAGAATGAGACCATGCCAGTGGATGGAGGTGGGCTCGTCCAGCAGGTTGGTGACACGCAGTACTGCGTCTTGACCTTCTTTCAAACGAATCAGCGGGCCAGGACTGGTACCGTTAATGGTAATTGGTTGGGCTTCTTGTCCGTCAATAGGCAACGATTCACGGCGGATCGCCAGCGATACCTCGGGCCCTTCTTCAACGCCCTGAGCATAGACGTTGGTACGGCCCCAGGGGTTTGCCCAGGCGGGAGTTAACCCCATTGCCGCAGCAGAACCTAAGCCTAAGGCAGCACCTCCTTTTAACACTTGCCGACGAGAAAGAGGGTGAGAAATGATACTTGAGCGTGCCATGTGTAACTCCCATCAATGGTGAATAGCACCATCTTGATGGAAGAAGCTGAATCAAAGCTGAATGATGATTAATTGACCACTTCAGCCGTCAAGGGCAAAGCAATCGTCACTCGTAAACCACCCAGTGGGCTTCGTTCAAACTGAGAGTGACCTGAGTAGCGGACGATTAACTGTGCAAGAATCGAAAGGCCTAAGCCGTAGCCAGGACGGCGCTCATCCAGTCGTGTACCACGCTCTCCCAGGCGTGAAAGTTCCTCTTCTGCAACGCCCTGACCATCATCATCAATAGTTAGCGTAAGTGCAGTTACAGTGACTGCAATATCGCAAAGAACGCGCCTGCTCGACCATTTTCCTGCGTTATCAAGCACGATGCCTAATATTTCTGAAAAATCGTGAGATTCAATGGGAACTTGTTCTTCCTCACGTGCTGAGTGAGTCAGGTCGAACATACGCTCAGGATAGAGGCTACGGAACATCTCAATCAGCCGTAAGCTATCACGAGTAACGTTGGCCATTCGTCCCGCATTAGGGCCTGCAATACGTGAACGACGCAGCTCCGCATCCAACTGGGCGTTAATGTCTTCAATACGGCTGAGTAGTTTATGGCGCCGGTTGTCATCAATAGGCCGGTTGCCACGCAGTACTTGAGTAACGGCTGCCAGCGGTGTTTTTAATGCGTGTGATAGGTTGGCGACCGATTCTCGCGAGCGCTTCAGACGAAGATCAATGTCGTCCATGAACCAGTTCAACTGGTCGACTAATTCATCTAGCTCCGAAGGGGCTACTAATGACAAGCGATCACGTTTGCCTGATCGCAATGCTTCAAGTTGTTGGCGCAGTTGCCAGAGTGGTATGAGTCCACGGTTAACCGCTAGCATGTTGAGTATGATGAGCATCCCTAAAAGCACGGCGGCGATCCCACCGACCCACCAGTGTAAAGTTGCAAGCCCTGATTCTACTTGGGAAAAATCCTCGCCCACCAATAGCACACCCTGCGTGCCCTGCCACTCAAAATGGCGGCGATAGACGAGCATGTGCTGTGTTCCGCGATTCACATCTATTAGGGCATCGCCGCTCTCATCTAGCAACGGAGCCAGCTGTTGCTGCCATTGCGGGTCAGAAGCGCTGACCGAGCCATTGAAACGGAGTACGTAGAGATGATGAAAGACTTGATAGCCTTGGCTAACCGAGTCGAGCGCAGTCGGTACAGCCGTTTGGTCTTGCTCTAGCTGCGCGACCGCGTGGTTTGCTTCACGTTGTAAGCGTTCACCTAAAAAATCCCTTGCCAGGCTCTGTAAAAAGATCCCGTGCAATAGCCACGTGGTGACCACCACCAGTAGCGCGACGCCGCCTAACCATGCGAGTAGCCGAATGCGTAAACTGCGTCTATCAATGTGAAGCAAAGAAATACCCCTGACCACGTCGCGTTTGAATGACTGATTTACCGAGATAACGGCGCAGACGAGCGATGTAGACTTCCACCAAGTTAGGTGCGGCAGCGTCCTGATCCAAGGCGTAGAGCTGCTCTAGTAGCTGATCTTTCGAGTGAATACGGTCTGGATGAAGCATTAAGTAGCGCAGTAATCGAAACTCCGTTGCTGTTAGCGAACGCCACGTTTCTCCTTCTAAGCACACGCGTTGACCCGCCTCATCCAACGAGACACCGTTAAGCGTAATCACATGAGATAACTGACCAGACTGCCTACGCAACAAGGCCTTCAGGCGAGCCATAAGTTCGGCTTCGTGGAAAGGCTTGGTGAGATAGTCATCGGCTCCGGTTTCAAGTCCGATAACTTTATCTTCCCAGGTATCGCGCGCCGTCAAAATCAAAATAGGCGTACTGCGCTTCTGCTTGCGCCAATGAGCGAGAAGATCTAACCCCGACCCATCGGGCAAACCGACATCTAAAATAGCCAGCTCATAATCCTCGGTTGCCATCAGCGACTTGGCCGCTTTCAATGAAGCGGCCAAATCAACCAGGTAACCGTTGTCCTTGAGACTCTCTGCCAAGCTTTCTGCTAACAAATCATCATCTTCGAGTAGCAACAGTTTCATGGGTCTGCGTCAGATTAGAGAGAAAAATTACCGTACATGCCGGATTCATAATGACCAGGAATGTTACAGGCATACTCTAGCTCGTTAACATTGTCAGGGACACTCCATAATAAAGTCCCGGTTTCACCAGGCGCAATGGTGACACCTGCCATGTCCATGCTGGCCATATCGTGACCGCCGCCGTGTGACATATTCGACATATCGTGGCCTCCGCCGTTGGCCATGTTTAGCATCATTTGACGATGTTCTTCTTGGGCTTCTTTGCTACCAATCACAAACTCATGTTCTAAATTGCCGGTGTTGGTGATTTCAAATTTAACAATTTCACCCGCCGCCATTTCTAGTGTTTCAGGGTCGAACCACATATCGCCAGCATCAAGAGTGATCGTGCGGTCAACGTCAGCGTCGGTCAGGCCACTGTCACCGCCGCCATGGCCGGGCGCAGCCCATGCCGCGCTTGTTACTAGGCTTAGTGAAAGAGCAAGCAAAGGAGTTGTTAAAATGGTGTTGCGCATGGTCATTTACCTCAAAAGGGTTGTTGTCACTGCTTATTTATACGGTGTTAACCTGAAACGAGCCTGAACCCAGCGGGCAGAATATGATCCATAGCAACTTTTCATTGTTCACAAGGTTACAAGGCTTGACCTTGAGGTAGCCCTAGAGTCGTAAACTTAGGACGTAATTTCTAACTGACTTGATCGGAGGCTTACCATGATGAATGCCGATTGCTTAGCTTTTATGAGCTCAATGGGCTGGTACGGCTGGCTGATGCCGCTGTTTTTTCTTCTGCTCGTAGGCTTAGGTATCGCGTCGCTCGCAAAATACTTGTTTAGCCACACAACGAGGGCAGGCCGTTCATGAAACATCTTAACGCTACTATTCTATCAATTGCTTTGGCTCTCGGGGCTACATCGGCTCAGGCTGCACTGCCGGACGAAGCTACACTGTACAAAAATCCTCAGTGCGGATGCTGTGATGAATATGCTCGCCACTTGGAAATGCTGGGAGTCGATGTAACCATTGTCGATAACGTTGAGCTCGGCGATATCAAACAGAAGGCTGGCGTCCCTTATGGTTTGGGGTCGTGCCACACCATCGAAATAGGTGACTACTGGATTGAAGGGCACGTGCCGATGGAGGCAGTCGAGGCATTATTTGAAGAACAACCTGACATAGGTGGGATCGGCCTAGCAGGGATGCCCATTGGTACACCAGGCATGCCAGGGCCTCAGGGTGAGCCTTACGAAATCTATATGTTCACTGACCACAAAGACGATTCGTTTATGACTCTGTAGTAGATTTTTGGCTCTTCGACGTTGGGTGTGGAATTCGCCCCCTGAGCTGGGCCAGAATATGACCTCCACAGCGGCAGGAGGTATGACATGGACGGCACCCAGATTCTAACACTCGGCCTGGGCTTGGAAGCGCCCTGGATCCTCAAGAACCAGTACCTGGATACCGCCGTGTCGCCCCACCGCTTGGACCTCTATGTCGAGGCGGAGCGAGGCAGTCTCTATCCCTGCCCAGAATGTGGTAAGGCCTGCCAAGCTCATGACTTTGCCGACAAAACCTGGCGGCATCTGAACTTCTTTCAGCATCACTGTTACCTGCATGCTCGCGTGCCGCGCACGAAGTGTCCTGACCATGGCGTCAAGCGCATAGAGGTGCCCTGGGCCCGGCCGGGCAGCGACTTTACCCTGCTGTTCGAGCAAGCGGCCATGTCACTGGTCAAGGAGATGCCGGTACTGGCCGTCTCCCGCCAGTTGGAGATTTCCGACAAACGACTATGGCGCATCGTGCACCGCTACGTTGGCCGCATGTTGGGGGAACTGGATCTGTCCAAGGTGGTGACGGTCGGCGTGGACGAAACCGCCTCCCGGCGCGGTCATCGCTATGTCACGGTGTTCCTCGACATGCAGCGCAAGCGGGAACCGGTTATCTTTGCCGTCCCAGGCTGCGGCAAGGATGCCATCCAGGCTTTCAGCGCCTTCCTGGCGGCCCATGGCGGCGACCCGAATAATGTGGTCGAGGTCGTCTGCGATATGTCGCCAGCCTTCCTTAGCGGCGTGACCGAGCACCTTCCCAAGGCCGAGGTAACGGTCGACTGGTTCCATATCGTACAGACCTTCACCAAGCGGCTGGACGAGGTACGCAAGAAAGAGCGCCGGGAGCAGGGGCACCCCAAGTCGCTGCGCTGGGCCCTGCTGAAGAACCTGGATAACAAGAACCTGACACCCAAACAGCTTTCGGCGCTCCAGGAGTTGGTGGCCGATCAGAGCGCCACGGCCGATGCCTGGGTGATCAAGGAGAAGCTACGCTGGATCCAGAAGGCTCCAACGCCCAGAGCGGCTCGGTGGCGCATCACGAACTACCTCAAGGTCATGCAGGCGGCGGTGTCTGAAAAGCCACTGCTGAAGCCGATGGGGAAAGCCCTGGCGACGCTTGAGCGGCACCCCGACGCGGTGGTCAGACGCTGGCTCTCGGGACTGACGAACGCAAGACTGGAAGGAATGAATGGTCTGTTCCAAGCGGCTCGGTCACGAGCACGTGGCTACCGGAACGAGGCCAACTTTATCGCCATGATCTACCTGATTGGCAGCCCGGTGGGCCGCCTATTCGATCAGGCCAAATCCACGTGAAGTGACGAAGAACCAGATATTGTTACTTAATAGCAATCATCCTAAGTCGTAAAGCATTGCCAATCACGCTCACTGAAGAGAGTGACATCGCCGCCGCCGCGATAATCGGTGATAACAGCATACCTGTGAAGGGGTACAAAATCCCTGCGGCAATGGGGATGCCTGCCGCGTTGTAAGCAAAGGCAAAAAAGAGATTTTGGCGAATATTACGCATGGTGGCTTTTGAGAGCTTATGCGCCGTGGCAATACCGGTAAGATCTCCTCGCAGTAGAGTAACCCCAGCGCTTTCTATCGCCACATCGGTGCCGGTTCCCATGGCAATGCCGACATCCGCTGTAGCCAGCGCAGGTGCATCGTTCACGCCGTCGCCGGCCATGACAACAATGCGCCCTTCATCACGGAGACGCTGAATCACTCGGCCTTTATCCTCTGGAAGCACTTCAGCTTCGACCTCATCAATGCCTAGCCGACGTGCCACAGCGTTGGCGGAGGTGCGATTATCGCCTGTCAGCATCACCACTCGAATGCCGCCAGCCTGGAGTGAACGAATGGCTTCTTCGGTGGTTTCCTTGACCGGATCGGCAATGGCGAGCAGCCCAGCTAAATTCCCGTCGATGCTCGCAAAGATGACAGTAGCACCGTCGCTGCGCAATTGATCGGCATGTGTGTCTTGAGACTGGGTGTTAACGCCCTCGCTTTCCATCAATAGCCGGTTGCCCAGGGCAATACGCTTGCCATCTATCTGGCCTATAACGCCCATGCCATTGGGAGCCTCGAAGTCCAACGCTTCTGTTAATTTTACCTCTGCCTCTTTAGCCTTTTCGACTATTGCATGGGCCAAGGGGTGCTCGCTGCCTCGCTCAAGACTAGCTGCCAAGCGCAAAAGCTCCGATTCAGCAATGCCTTCAGTGAGAATCAACTCGGTCACTCGTGGTTTGCCTTCGGTAAGCGTGCCGGTTTTGTCGACGACGACGGTGTCGACCTTCTCTAGACGTTCAAGAGCTTCGGCATCGCGAATCAACACGCCTAACTGGGCACCTCGCCCTACACCGACCATAATTGACATGGGGGTAGCAAGACCTAGCGCGCACGGGCAGGCAATGATCAGAACACTAACCGCCGCAATAAGGCCAAACGCCATCGGCGGGGTAGGGCCCCACAATGACCAGGCGATGAAAGCCACAACAGCAATGAGAATAACGACGGGTACAAAGATGCTGGCGACTTTGTCGGCAAGCCCTTGAATGGGTGCGCGGCTGCGCTGGGCGCTGGCGACCATTTGCACAATCTGCGACAGCATCGTGTCCTGGCCCACCTTGTCAGCGCGCATGACAAAGGATCCTTGACCATTGATGCTGCCGCCAATGACGCCATCGCCGACTTCCTTTTTCACCGCTAGTGGTTCACCGGTAACCATGGATTCGTCAACGTTGGAGCGACCTTCCATCACTTCGCCATCTAATGGCACCTTATCGCCGGGGCGCACCCGGAGACGATCCCCTACCTGAACCTGGTCAAGAGAGATATCTTCCTCATTGCCCTGATCATCAAGGCGTCGAGCGGTAGCAGGCGCCAAGTCGAGCAGAGCACGAATAGCGCCAGAGGTTTTTTCACGAGCGCGTAGCTCTAATACTTGTCCCAGTAAAACTAAAACGACAATCACTGCCGCTGCTTCGAAATAAACGGCCACCGAACCATCGGCTTGACGGAAGGCGTCGGGAAAGATGCCCGGTGTGAGGGTGGCCAGCAAACTGTAGAGCAACGCGGTGCCGGTACCGATCGCGATTAGCGTGAACATATTAAGGCTGCGATGCACTAGCGAACGCCATCCGCGTACAAAGAATGGCCAACCTGCCCAGACGACTACCGGCGTTGCCAGCAGCAGTTGAATCCAGTTAGAGGTTTGCTGGGAAATAAAATGCATAAGGCCAAACACGTGGCCACCCATTTCTAGGGCAAACACGGGGAGGGTCAGTACTAGGCCGATCCAGAAACGCCTGGTCATGTCCTTGAGTTCGTCCGAAGGGCCGGTGTCAGCAGAGACGGTCTCAGGTTCCAGCGCCATGCCACAGATTGGACAGTCGCCTGGGCCTTCTCGTCGAACTTCTGGGTGCATCGGGCAAGTATAAATAGACCCCGAGGGTACTGACGCTTGTGACTGTTTGCTTGGCTCAAGATACGCATCAGGCTTGGCAATAAACTTTTCCTGACACTTTTCTGAGCAGAAGTACCAAGTCTTACCCGCGTGATCGGCACGGTGGCGGGAGGTATGGGGATCAACGTCCATGCCACAAACAGGGTCTTTCACCTTTGTCTCGTTATGGTCTTCAGACATCGTTCATTCTCCCCGTTTGGCGAACAAGGCGCATGGCTTCGTGCTCTTCAAGTGCTAAAAGGGAATCTAAGAGCTCTTTAGCCTCAGGAATTTCCGCTTTGCCAACGAGGGTTCGATAAAGGTTTATCGTTTGTTCATGGAAATCAAAAACCTCTCGGCAAATGTCGTCAATACTTAGCGTGGAATAGGGCGCATCGCAGGTACGATGCGTACGGATAGGTTTATGCTCCAAATAGTCATAAACGTAGGTTTTTAATGCTTTCGCGTCAACAGTCTGTTCAAAGCGCGCCACAACGCGCTGCATTTCCGCTTCCTGTGCAGCTAAGTAATTGAGCAACATGCGAGCGCGCTCTTCTTCGTGTATATCGGCGCAATGAGCAAGGCAAGCTGCAAGATGCTCGTGTAACTGACGGGTCCAATCGATCAATTCACCAAAGGTTCTAACGTCCATTTGGTACCTCCTATAACGCTATTAACGTTAATGAGTGTGAGAGTGCTCGCTATCGTTTGAAGCGTCGCGTTTGGATAGGAAAATCCATTCGCCGAGTAAAAGAGTAGCCATTACTACGCCAGCAACGATGAGCACCATGGGGTCCGAGATGGCTTTTACCCATAAAAAGCCGATTAACACGACAGCATCTAGTAGTATGGCAATGCTAGGAATAACAGGATTAGCCCCCACTCTGTCCTTGAGATGACGAAGCACACCCCAGTGGATGGCCATATCCATGATCAGGTAGAAAATGATGCCTAATGCTGCGATGCGGCTCAGGTCAAAAAAAGCGGTGAGCACTAAGCCAAATACGATGGTGTACACCAGTGTATGCTTTTGTACACTGCCGGGCATGTGGAAATGGCGGTGAGGAACCAGCTTCATTTCTGTCAGCATGGCGAGCATGCGTGAAACGGCAAAGACGCTGGCGATGATACCGCCCGCCGTTGCCAACATGGCGAGAATGACGGTAAACGCAACTGCCGCTTCACCCAGTGCGGGACGGGCAGCGGCGGCCAGGGAGTAGTCTTGGGTTTCGATAATTTCAGGCAAAGATAGGTTGCTGGCAACGGCAAAACCGACAAGGGCATAGATCACCACGCATAGCGCAATCGAGATCGTGATAGCTTTGCCAAGATTCCGCTTAGGATCTTTAAGCTCCGAACCACTATTGGTAATCGTCGTGAAGCCTTTAAATGCCAGTATGCCGAGCGCCGTAGCACCTAAAAAGCCCGTTATCGTAGGCGTAGGTGCATCGTTGCCAGCACCCATTTCGATGGAGTCGGCAATAAACACGCCGACAATACCAAACACTATAATGCCACCTATTTTGATAAATCCGAGCACCGAGGCGACGGTCTCGATCAAGCGGTTGGCGGATAAATTGATC
Organism: Halomonas sp. SIMBA_159; assembly: GCF_046536035.1. Classification (NCBI taxonomy): domain Bacteria; kingdom Pseudomonadati; phylum Pseudomonadota; class Gammaproteobacteria; order Oceanospirillales; family Halomonadaceae; genus Halomonas; species Halomonas sp. SIMBA_159. The sequence goes on along the minus strand of NZ_JAWJBT010000031.1, from coordinate 9,246 downwards.
AAAAAGGCTATTAGCAGTAAACCAACCCCGAGTAGGGGCACAAATAGTGAACGATCCCCCAGGTCAAACAACTCAAGCGTGTAGGCACCAAACGTTCTCGCCAAAAAACTCTGTGCGATCACCATGGAAAAATACATCAGGAGGGCATGAAAGGCGGTGGGAAGCGTCGGGCCATACGCTTTCTGTAAATACATGCCAATCCCACCTGCTGATGGGAAGGTATTGGACATTTTAACGTAAGAATAAGCGCTGAAAGAGACAATGACGGCAGCGGCCAGAAAGGCTAGAGGAAATAGCCGACCAGTCATTTCGGCCATTTGGCCGGTTAGCGCAAAAATACCGGCCCCAATCATCACGCCGGTGCCTAATGCAACGGCACCGACCAACGAAAGACTGTTTTCTTTATATTGTGGCGTTCTATCCTGCCCAACCATGAAAGCGACTCCTTGTATTAACGGCAACCACAGCAGCAATAACTGCCGAGGACTCCTGTGCGGTGTTTTTTGATGCTATATAAATTAAATATAGAACCTATGTGCAGCCACATGGCAAATGACTAACGGAAGGTCTGATTTTGCGAGGCCACAGGCAAGCAGCTCTTACCCTAAACTAGCTAGTCTTGCTCCTGGTTGTGTCATGTAGCCGTTATGACTATTAATGACAGCTCCAAGGTTCCTGTTTAGCGTTGTCTTTAACGTTCTGATCGACGAAACGGTAATACTCCTTCTTAAAGCGGTTCCACCGATCAGCGCTGACCTGTATGTCATGGAGCTTGAGAATTTTTTCAACGTCATCGATGCAGAGCCTCAGCGCATCGTAAGCAAGGCTGATATTTCGGTTTTTCTCGTTGTAGACCACCTTATCCATTCCATAGAGTCGGTCGATATCTGACAGCGCTTCTTCAATGCGTTTGGATTTACTGGGCTTGATTTTTAAATTCCGAGTCACCAGTGTGTTTTTGGAAACACCCAAGCGGTGCTCTTGTTGTGTCGTTTTCATGGTCTTTCTCCCAGGCGCGTACATGTATATATAGAGTGGTTCAGTTCTTGTCTATTTTGTCCTTATGACCGCCGTGGTGTTTATGCATGAAAATATGCATCAGTGGGCATGCTGCCAAAAAGAGGAAAGGTAAGAACTGAAATAGGTGGAGACGGTGCTCGGTTCCCATCAGGTATCCCGCCCAAATGACAAACCCAGCAAGTGGCACCCACAACATCAGCAAACGACTACTTGTACTGTTACTCATAATCACCTCAGTAACTCGCCCAAAGAGCCAACAGCAGTTAAGGCCGTTGGTTTGGGAAAAATCAAATAAATAACCCCAATAACAGCATGGATGATTTGTCTGAACGCAACCTGAACAGCATCGGAGGGAAATATGATCCTGATCAAGCGCCTCGCAAAAAGTAGGCGATAATTACCCAAGCGGTATCCATAGCCTCATTCCCATCATCATTAGGTTTTCGGTGAGCGATACAAAGCTTAATGGGTATTACTGTTGCCGACACAGGCGCACTTGAGCTCACGTTTATCGAGGTATATCGCTTTAAAGACAGAACCTGTCACACGGTGCCAACGAATAGCGCCAGTGGCGCAGCCAGCCAGATAAGCGTATCGGCCAGCAATTAGTAGCTTCGGAAGTATCTAGGCAGGCAAAAAAATAAATTGAGCATTGGAGACAGGTACTGCCCCTGGGGCAGTACCTGTACCTTCGAGTATGAACGTTTACAGATACCCTTTTTCTGCGAATGACGTGCATCCATCACTCCCTACCACCACATGGTCAATCACCCGTATATCCATCAAGCCAAGCGCTTCCTTCAGTCGCTCGGTAATACGCCGATCCGCATCACTAGGCTCAGGGTCACCGCTGGGGTGGTTATGCACCAGAATGACAGCGGCGGCGTTGTAGGCGAGCGCTGCTTTTAGCACTTCCCGTGGGTACACGCTGGCAGAATCAATAGTGCCGCGAAACAGCTCTTCAAAGCGGATGACGCGGTGCTGGCTGTCGAGGAACAGCACGCTGAACACCTCATACTCATAGTCCTGAAGCAACAGCTGCAGATGCTCAAACGCTTGCGAAGGCTGAGTAATCTTGCGGCCTTTGGCGAGCTTGCGGCGTGCGAACCGCTTGGCCATGGTGATGATGTCGGTTTCTGTGACCGGCGAAGTGACTAAGTAGGTGCCCGCCACTTCACCGGCTTTGAGTTTGCTATGGGGCATGATGACCTCCAAAAAATAAAGATGCCGGGGTGGTGGCCCCGGCATCTATGTCGTTAATGGTTGAAAGGAATATCTGTGAAAGTGACCGTTCACGCAGCCATCACTTGGCTCATGCGCCGCTCCATCTCCTCATGAAATGCTTCGACTCGCTCAACAATCGTGCGGATCATGATGTCGTCACGGTAGGCACGTTTAATAAACAGCGGCATGCCAGGCCAATAACTCACAAAGTCGATCCACTCCCGCTCGCTAACCCACAGTCCACCTTGGCACTGAGCAACATGCTCGGCGGGAATCTCCCCGCTAAGCAGTACCTCTATTTGGAATTTGGGCAGCTTGGTTTTGATTTCCAGTAGGCCGTTATCACCTACCAAACTGTCTGGTGAGTAGCCCACCTCGTGATTGAGGATAATGCCCACTTCCTGTGGTTCCGGTTCACCAGCGGCATCGCAATAAAGCGTGCGTGCCACGCCTTCCAGCTCATGACCACGACGGGTATGCGCATTACCCTGAAATGGCTCGGCCAGTTCGCCGGTAATCCGCTCGCCAATCAGCTGATGCATATACGAAAAAGCCCCAGTGCCAAATCCACCGGGGCCTTTCCCGTTAACCAGCAGCGTTTTTAGCTCCGACATGGTGACGTGGCCTAAGCGCGCCGCCAGCCATTCAGGGGAGCCTTGCTCCATGTTGAGTATCTGCATGGATGCCTCCTTTACTCAGGTAGGGTTAGTACGCCGTTTACTTAACAGCTCGCTTAGTGAGGGACGCCCGCAGCTTGTCGAAGTCCGCCTGAGGCACCTGAACGGCAGAACCGTACTTGCCGCTGAACCACTCCTGGGTCGTGGCAGGGCATTGGCTGATCAGCCGCTGGATCTGCCCCGCCTGAAAGGGCGTTACTAGCTTTACTCTAGTGCTGGTGTTGCCGTTATCGTCCTGGCCTCGCGTGGTGATATTAAGCAGGGCACTCAGCACGTAGCGTTTGCCATAGCTAGTAGACGAGCCAAAGGCCTGTACTGCGTTTTTGTTGCCGCTTATATCCGCAGGCAGAAGCATACTGGTCTCTTCACGGTGGCCGTCCTTGTGCATCAACACACCGGTGACCTGAATGCCGCGCTCCTGCGTCTGAATACGGAAGCTCACTGCAAAGCCATGCTTCTGCATAATGGGCCGCACGGTATCGACGATATCTTCCAGCGTGGCGTATTTACCGTTATTGCCTTGGCCATGTTCTTCGATGCTGGGTAACTCGGTCTGCATCGCCGCCATCGCGGCGCTATAGGCCATCATGGCTTGTCGATCCATCACCCGTTCCTGCATTTGCAGCAAACGCTCCATCTTGTCGATATCAACGTCTGGGTTAAGCGCCGCACGCTCAATGACCTGAATGATAGCGGTGCTGTCGGCATGTGCCGGGGCTGAATTAGCCGGAACGGCCTGGAGGGAGGTGGTCGTTGTGTCGCGATTTACCACATTAGTGTTTGTTGCCATGGGGAGGCTCCTTGAACAGTCTTTAAATATCGCTGGGTAGTTCGTTGGGAGAAATAGGCGTTAAGCGCAGCTCAGCGCGGTAAAACTGGCCTTTAGCCATCACATAGGTTTCAGCGTGGGTTTGCTCTTTGGTGAGCAGGCGCTCGGTGAGCTGAGTGAGGGCAATATCGAGATCACGGTGAAGCAGTGCCATGGTGTACTCCTAACCAATAAAAACGCCCAGCCGGTAAGGGCTGGGCGTATGGTGTGATAGTGGAAAAACGTTAAACGATTATGAGAACCTGCGTTCCGGAGCGATAAAGCCAACGCCGGTCAGCTGACCAAGGCCAGCGCTGTATTCAGAGCTTCCTGCTTCAGCTGTGCGCCTTGGCCAAACCATGCAGAATCCATGCGGGTATCGTTACTGCGTGCCCGCTTGTCGTGATCGACGTACTCCGTTACGGCATTGAGCAGGCCCCAGGCCGTGTCTTTAGCGGTGATCAAGTGAGAACCGCGTCCTTCCCCCTGATACAGCTTCTGCACCTTATTCAGCGCCCGGTAATTCGGTAGCTTGGAAGGGTCATCTATTGGCTTATCGATACCGCAGAGCACCGACTGAAAATACTGCTGCGCCTCGCGGTGATCGATCTTACGTTCCGCCAGTGCTTTCATCTGGTACATGAAGTCGTTCCACTGAGAGACCGAAATCCCCAGCTGACGCTTCACCGCACGCGGATCGAACTCTGAGCGATGCGGCACCTTCACCGCTTGCGACGTGCCATCAACGGCAATTTGCAGCGTGTTGTTGCACACAACCCGCACCGTGGTGGGCGTTGCCATGGTAGCGAGAGTGCCATCGCAGGAAGTAGCCAACAGCAGGTAGTCATTGACCTCATCCTGACCTTTGAGCGACGTGCTTAAGCCGCTACGGGCTAGCGCCCAGAACTTACGTCCGCCTTTGAGCACGCCAGCGGTTTCTAGCTCATACCCGGCGTACTCGGTCAGGTCACGGTAAAACTCCAAAATCTCCTCGGGCTGCACCACCTTATAGCGCTGTGACACCACCGACAGCGGTGCTTTAGTATCTGAGCGGTAGAGCACCTTTTGCTCAGGGAACGAGTGAATGCTGCCAAGGTGGCTAGCCCCTTCGGCAATAAAGCGTACTGGGGCTTCTTCAATGTGCCAATTCATACCAGCCTGTTGCTGCCAGACCTCCAGCGGTTGATGACGGTCGAGTTGCTGCCCCAGGCCATGCCAAGGGTTATCGCCAACGTAAGCCATTTGTTCAACGAGATGTGCCATGAGTCATTCTCCAGACATAAAAAAAGCGCCGACCAAAGGCCAGCGCGAGAAAGTGAGTAAGCAGATCATTCGCCCCACATGGGGCGAACAACGATGGGTTAAGCGTTAGGTGCTAAAGGCGGGTGGGTATCGCGATAAGTGCAGCCGCAAGACAAGCATAACCACGGTGTTCCGCTACCAACAGGCAGCCACTGCTCAAACAGCGAGTGGGCGATGCGCGAGCCGCTCTGGCCACCAGCAAACGCGCCCATCATCGCGGCAGGCAGCTTTGCGAGGGGAAAGCGAGTAACCGCAAGCGACAGCGGGCCGGTCATAGCCGTCGCCCGCCAGGCACCAATGGCACCGCCTAACAGGGTACTACCCACGACGCCAACGCGTTGGGCAGTCTCAAGGTTCAATGTGCGCGGTGATGCACAGCGTGTGCAGGATGGGGGCATAAACAGCGCTCCTATGCAGAGGAAAAAGGCTCCAGGGTGGTGGATGCATAGGAGTGATATAGGTCTGAATTTTTTTGGCTTTGACCTTTAAGGGCTTGCGTCATCAGGGTGCTTTATTGATACTGTTTTTTTATACAGTTAAAAAGAGGTGCCCTTATGTCTTTACCTGTTTCCTTTATAGGTCAAGCGGATGCCATGGCCTTGCCCAGTCCCTTACCGTTTTACTCCAGCGCCGTGCGTGCTGGGTTCCCCTCACCAGCGGATGACCACCTAGATACCGATTTGGATCTGCACACGTACGTCGTTAAGCGACCGGCAGCAACCTACTTTGTGCGCTCCGAAGGCGACTCCATGATCGGTGACGGTATTCACCATGGAGATTTGTTGGTGGTTGATCGCAGCCTGGAAGCGCTGCCAGGGCGAATTATCGTGATCTGTGTGGATGGGGAGCTCACGGTGAAGCGCCTTGAACGTGTGGGCCAACGTACTTACCTCTGTGCGAGTAACGCCGCTTACCCGCCCATTCCCATCGATGGCCGCGAATCCCATGTTTGGGGTGTCGTCACGCATGTGATTCACAGCTTGCCAGGGGCTACTGTGCAATGATCGCCTTGGTCGACTGCAATAACTTCTATGTCTCTTGCGAACGGGTGTTTAACCCGGCCCTCGAAGGACGTCCGGTGGGAGTGCTGTCTAATAACGATGGATGCGTAGTAGCTCGCAGTAACGAACTCAAAGCCCTGGGTGTGGAGATGGGGACAGCCATGCACCTGCTTGCACCGCATATTCGTCGCCAAGCGGTGTTGCTCTCCAGTAATTATGCCCTGTATGGCGATATGTCCCAGCGGGTTACCGAGGTGCTAGGCGAGTTTTCACCCCATGTGGAGGTGTACTCCATTGATGAAAGCTTTGTCGGCTTTCAGGGCTTTGACCCCGATACGTTGGAAGCGCGGGGCAAAGCCATGCGCGATACCGTTCGGCAGTGGACGGGCATTCCAGTGTGCGTGGGGTTTGCACCTACCCGCGTATTGGCCAAAGTGGCGAACCAAGCGGCTAAAAAACATCCCGCCTACAAACAGCACGGGGTGTGTAAGCTGATCGCTGATAGTGAAACGACCAAGGCACTGCTTAAGCAGTTGCCGGTGACCGAGCTATGGGGAGTGGCACGCCGTACCGGTGAACGTTTAAGGGTGATGGGTATTGAGTCCGCATGGGATCTGCGCGAAGCAGACCCTAAGCGTATTAGACAGCGCTTTAGTGTGGTGCAGGAACGCATCGTATGGGAGCTACGCGGGCAATCTGCCATCCAGTTGGATGACATGAGCTTACCCAAACAACAGATCATGGTATCGCGCTCATTCGGTAGGCTAACTGGCAATCCCCATGATCTACGCGAAGCCTTAAGGCAGCACGCCGCCAGAGCAGCTGAGAAGCTTCGAAAACAGCACAGCGTGACCAGCGCAGTCATGGTGTTTGTACGTACCAATCCGTTTCGTACCGACCTACCACAATATCAACAGCGTGTGGTCGTCTCCCTTGAAAGGCCCACCGATGATAGCCGGGACATCATCGCAGCAGCGGTTCAAGGCTTGCGGCGTCTCTGGCGCAAAGGGTATGCCTATCATAAAGCAGGCCTGATGCTGCTCGACCTTTCACCCAAGGCTAACCGACAGCTCACCCTTACGGAAACCCCGCAAACCAATGAAGAGGCCAAGCGCAGCGAACGTCTGATGGCGACGATGGATAAACTCAACCGAGAACTGGGTAAGGGAACGGTACAACTGGGCTTGCCCCGTAAAGGCAATGCTTGGTCGCTGCGTAGTGAGCGGCGTACACCTCGATATACCACCCAGTGGAACGAGCTGTTGGTCGTTAGGTAGATCCACCTCGGTTTTAGGGCAGTTGTCCACCTAAGTAAGCAATCGAGCAACATGCCTGGTTAGCCGGGATCTACGCACCATTACGCTGAAATAAAAAGTTATCCACTGCTGAAAAGCATTAGGGCTGTAATGCTGGGCCTATGAAGAAAAAACTGATTCGCCTCAAGTTTTTAAGTGATCGGACGATAATTGGCTAAGATAGTAGGGGTTCTCCCTGCTGTTTTATCAGTCTTTTTTCGTTATATAATCAGCCCACTCCTGCATCATAGCTCTGCGTTTTTCAAAAAGATCACCACGCCGATAGGCGGCTTCTACCTTGTTTTCTATAGCATGCGCTAACGCCATCTCAGCAACATCGCGTGGATAGCTGGTCACTTCACCTGTCCAGTCGCGAAAACTTGAACGAAAGCCATGAGGTACATAGTTGCCTTTGTCACCGCTTGGGCCGTAACCAAGGCCTCGCATAAACTGCAGCAGTGACATGTTGGAAAGAGGGCGACTAGGTTTCATGCCCGGAAAAACAAATGAATTGCCTTTAACACTTGGAAGAGTAGTGATCAGCGCTAAAGCTTGGTGGGAGAGGGGAATACGATGTTCGCGGCTAGCTTTCATGCGCTTAGCAGGAATCGTCCACGTGGCGTTAACAAGATCAATCTCATGCCACTCGGCATTGAGGACTTCCGACGTTCGTGTTGCTGTCAGGATCAGCAACTGCAGCGCTTTTGATGACACGCTGTTGTAATCTTGTACAGCCCCCATGAATGCAGCAACTTGTTCGTAGGGCATTGCAGGGTGATGAGTAACTTTCTGAACCTTTGATGGTTTTGGCAACAGTTTATCAAGGTGACCACGCCAACGAGCTGGATTGGCTTCATCGCGATATTTGTGTGCTGAAGCAAAGTCCAACACATTCTCAATTCGGCCTTGAACACGCTTAGCAGTTTCAGTCTTAGCTATCCATATGGGGCTAAGTATATTGAGTATTTGATGAGTATCGATTTCATCAACAGGCATTTCGCCAATGACTGGCCTTGCGTAAGTCTTTAATGTGCTAACCCATTGTCGAGCATGCTTAGCATTTCGCCAGCTACGCCGGTGAGACTGAATATACCGTGCAGCGCAATTTGTAAACGTAGGGGTCGATTGTTGCTGCGTTTCCAGCTCGCGAGCGTGAATTGGGTCAGTGCCTTCTTTGGCTAGCTTTCTATAGTTTTCAGCTTTACGACGAGCCTCGGCTAAGCCTGTGTCCGGGAAGCTGCCAAGCCCCATTTCTCGGCGTTTACTTTTTAAAGTAAATCTAAGTACCCATTTCTTAGCCCCACCTTTAGAAACCACTAGGCGTAAACCGCCACCATCTTCATGTTTGCCCGGTTCAGCAGTAGCTACTTTGCGTGGGCTAAGCTTGTGTATTGCCACGGCTTACCTCTCTTAAAATTGGGGTTAGTCCCCCAAGTAGTCCCCCATGCGTTATAGATCAACATAGACTTCAATAGACAAAAATGCAATACAAGCACATGATTTTATTGGTAGTTGTAGTTTTTGGTAGATAGTGGTGGATGTTAAGTCAGCGGACTCCCTCTCCGCCACAGAATTTAAAAAGCCCCATTAAGCACTTTGCTTGATGGGGCTTTTTTGTGTTTACAGAACACTCTATTTCATAAGGTTCATCTAAAACGGCTCGGTGCAGTTGTTAGCTCTTGATCCGATATGCAGGGGCTGATGGTAAGGATTACTGCCGACTTCTATGATCAGCGTCTCCTCGGGTATCGATGATATTAATGATAAGCGTTATTTTTGACGATGTTCATTAAAAAGCGTTATCGGTTCGTGCTTTAAGCGCTAGCATGTTCAGCGAATCTCCTTGGCCGCAGAAACTGAGTGCAACACCTGAGCATTTCGCTAAGGTGTTGTCCCATGTCTTACCTCGAACTCAGTAT
>NZ_JAWJBT010000030.1:0-36161 GCF_046536035.1 Halomonas sp. SIMBA_159 | reverse complement strand
ACCAACCAAGCAGAAGCCAACTCTCTGTCAAAAATAAGAAACCTGCTCAATATGCAAGATGACAGCAATGAATTAATGCTTTTAGATGAAAGTGTTGCTGAATAACGTCATATTAATTAGCGATACTCTAAGCTCTTCAATCTACCGTGGCTATTAACGTAGTTTCAAAGCAGTTTGAGAATATTTAGCTTGCTCAACGCCTACTGGAAAAATATCGGCAATATGGAGTTAATTCAAGAAAAATATACATCGAATTAACGGAAAGTGGGTTTGTGGATGACCCAGAGTAGGTGGTTAATATCACTAGGCTGCTCAATGAGCATGAGCTTAGTTTGGCGGTTGATGACTTCGGTACGGGCTATTCAGCACTTTCTTATTTGAACCGTTTTTCAGTTAATAAGCTTAAGGTTGATATGTCTTTTATACAGAATATGCTTTGTGATGATAAGGCTTTCACATTAGTGGAACCGATCATTGCTATGGGTAGAAACCTTGGAATGTATACGCTTGCTGAAGGCGTGGAAACCGAAAAGTAAGCTATTGTGATACTCGGTATGGTATGTGATAGTGCTCAAGGGTGTTTTTATGGTAAGCCGCTTTCGGAAGAGGATTTTATCCAAAAGTGGTTGCTAGATGCTGGTGAGTAAATAGATTTTGGGGGGCTTAATTTCTTTAGCCATGGGTGTGCAAATGGTATTGCCCAACAAGGTGAGGTGAGAGTGTGTAACAGTTGTAATGGTTTAGATATATAGAAGTAATTGCATTTTGAAAAAGAGGTTAAATATCATGATGTCAAATAACAACTACGAGCTGCCTTCTGCTAAGGTGGTTCGCTCACTGCTTCAGCACGCTCACGAGCTGTCAATTTACGCAGATAATATGCCGACTCCGCTCATAGCAGAAGCGTCAGAGTTGGATCTATCTACAGGGCGTTTAGTGTTAGATGCCGAATACGCAGGGGTTAACATCGATGCTTATCTAACGAGAGGGAATATCAGTATCGATATTGAAACAGTAAAAGGACACCACGCCTTTGAGAGGGAAGCCTACGGGCTTGATAATATAACAGCTAAGATTTTAAAAACTGACTGCACTAATTATCAATTTGAGTGTCAGTTGCCAGAATCTATTTTTGTAATTGATGATAGGGGAGCAATGCGTATACCCTTTATTTTAGGTATGCATGCCCGTGTTAGCCTTGAGGTGTATACCCATGAATTGACTATCACGGGGCGAGTACGGAATTTATCGATGGGTGGCTGTCTCATTGATATTGATTTATCTGATAGCATTTCGCTGAGTGTTAATCAGAAAATTCCAGGCATCACCCTTGAGTTTCCTAATGGGGAGAGTTTCTATGCCGAAGGTGCCATCCGCCATATTCGCCCCTTCGGGCATCATGGCTACGCCGCGATAGGTCTGCAATTTATTTGTTTATCCCCGGCGCAATCAGAAGCGATATTTAAATATGTGACTGAGTCTGAACATGAGGCTGCTTACCGTACTGGAGTGAATGAAAAAATGGATTACCATTCCGCACTATTTATTCCAGGCGCAAAAGGGAAAAAGATTTTGCAGCGTGAAGCTTATGAGAGCGGAAAGCGCTCCCGTCAAACGCCTATGGAAAAAGGTGTGATCGATGTCGCTCATCAGCTACAGATTGGCTATATGTATATTAAAACGCATGAGGCCTTTCCTAGTAGCGTTTTTTACGATTGTGTTGATACATTGCTGTATCTCGTCAGGCAAGATCGGAAAGCATTACTGTATGCATTATCTTATTTAAGAAGTGAGTCTGAGTGGGTTAGGCATGCAGTGCAAGTGGCTTGTCAGCTAGCAGACATGATGTTAGCAAGAGATCCTTACGACCCAAAAGTTTGTGAAGCGATGTTGGGCTCTTTACTACATACGATGGGAAAGCCGCTGTTGATTAGCACGCAGTTGCCGTCATTGAAAATTAATATGAGCCCTCCTCAAAAAGCAATTTTAAAAGGCCATGTGAACGCCCTGTTAGGCAAGTTGGAAATGATTGGCTGGGTGCCTAGCCCTGTTTGCCAAGATGTTATTGAAAATGCTAATGAGCGCCTAGATGGCTCCGGATATCCACATAATAAATGGGAAGGTGAGTTGTCAGAGGTCATCCGCCTCGTGATGGTGATTAAAGCTATTAATATATTGATTAATGGGCGTAATGGAATGCCGGCAAGAGCGCCGCTAGATGCCTATCGTATTATTTACGATGCTGATATGAGTTATGATAAAACGGTCGTGGTTGAGTATATAAAAGTGTACGGACTTTATCCGATAGGTAGCTTAGTTAAGTTTTCAGGTGGTTTCCTTGCGTGGATAATGGATATTGATGGAAAGGGAATGCCCGCACAGGTTCAGGTTGTCAAGAATTTAAGATTTCCAGATGCTAATATCAACACTGCTATGAATAAGCAGGACATGCTTCAGATAGGTAAGCTAGAAGGCGTTGTAAATCCCAATGATTACGGTATGCCGGCTGTTAAAGCCTAATAAATATTAAACTCAAAGCGCTAATCATTGTAGCGCTTTGTCAGCAGCCTTTTAGCTGTGTTTTAAATACCTGGCGTAATACATGGCCGTATCAAAAGGCTTCCCACTCGGGAGTGGCTGATAGCCGAGAAGAAGGAGTCGCTGCTAATGGAGCAGAGTAGGCCGTATTAAACGTTTGCTGAACGGCCAGCGAAATTTGGCTTGCTTGCTGCAGCTGTGCTGCGCTTAATGTTTGAATTCAGGATACTCGGCAAGCCAAGGGCCTGCCGATGAAAAGAATCCTGCTGCTTAATGATGAACGAGCGACTTGTACATCACGTGAGTGCCTATTTCACCAAGCGAAGCGTGTCGGTACGCATTAGGTACCGTTCCGACAACGCTAAAGCCAAGCCGCTTCCATAGCGCGACAGCGACTTGGTTGCTGGCGACTACCGCATTGAACTGCATCGCTTTAAAACCATGTTGGCGTGCTTGCTCCTGTGAGTGCTCGCACATGGCCCGCGCGACCCCTTTGCCACGTGCCTTTGGCGTTACCATATAGCCGCAGTTACATACATGGCTGCCGGGGCCGGCAGCGTTGGCTTTTAAGTAGTAGCTGCCCAGCAACTGCCCTTGTTCATCTTTCACCGCTAAGCTCTGTAGTGGTGTCTTACACCACAGTGAAAAAGCATCGTCATAGGTAATGTTGGGGTCTATCGCGTAGGTTTCCTGGGCGGCTACAATAGTTTGAAACGTCGGCCAGAAAAGCGCGAATTCTTCTGCTGTCATCGGTGAAAACTGAAGGGTGGGCATGCGGTCTTTTCCGTTTATGAAGACATACGCTACGTTAGCATATTCTGATGCGGCTTAAGGCAGTCGGCATCATTGCCGATTTACTAAACGGATGATCTAGAGAGCCCGGCCATGACCATCGAGAGTGCTGTTACCTATTTCTTTGCCATCTTTGTCTTTGCGGTGACACCTGGTCCAGGCATTTTTGCCCTCTTAGCAAAAGGGATGTCGGCAGGCACTCGCCCTTGCATTCCACTGGCGCTGGGTATGACGGCCAGTGATGTGATTTACCTTTTGCTAGCGTTCTATGGCCTAGCGGCACTGGCGGAAAATTGGGGAGAAGCCTTTACGCTGCTGCGCTACGCGGGGGCGGCCTACCTGTTTTATTTAGGGTGGAAAATGTGGACGGCTGAGGTCTCAGATTACACGCTAGCGCCTATCCAGCAGGGTGGCGGCGGATTATCAAAGGATGCGCTCAAAGGCTTTATCCAGGGCTTCTTGATCTCAGCCTCTAACCCAAAAGTGATTCTGTTCTATATCGCGTTTTTACCGACCTTTATAGATCTCACCGTGCTCAATCGCAGTGATATGTTCCTTGTAGTGGGCTTAACACTGGTGGGGTTGATGATGGGCTTAATGCTAGTGGCTTCGTTCGCTTCATCGGCCCGTCGCTTCTTTCAATCAGAGCGTGCTCAAAAGGGCACCAACCGTACCGCAGGCTCGCTGATGGTAGCGGCAGGTGCCTTTCTTATCGCGAAAGGGTAAGGAGGGGGCTTAACGAGCGGCTTGTGCGACGATCTCATAGCTGCGCAGCCGATCCGCGTGGCTATAAAAGTCGCTATTAATCATGAGCTCGTTGGCACCTGTACGCGCTTGAAACTCCTCTAACTGTGCCTTCACCGTTTCTGGGCCGCCAATAATAGCGGCACCCAAAAACTGTTCTACCTGGGCGCGCTCCATGGGTGACCAGTCCAACGTATCTGTAGGTGGCAGTGACTGGGTAGGTTTGCCGCGAATCAGGTTCAAGAATTTCTGCTGTGCGGTACTGGCTAAATAGTGTGCCATCTCATCACTTTCGGCCGCCATCACGGGCATCCCCACCATGGCATAAGGGCTCTTTAAGTGCTCGGATGGCCGGAAGTTATCACGGTATAGGCGTAATGCTTCGTATAGGTAGCCAGGCGCGAACTGAGCAGCAAACGCAAAGGGTAGACCCAGTTTAGCGGCTAGCTGTGCACTGTAGCCGCTGGAGCCTAGTAGCCAAATAGGTACATGGGTGCCTTGGCCTGGTACGGCTTTTACAGTTTGGCGCGGATCTGCGTCATCTAAATATTGGCGCAGCTCTGCTAACAGTTCTGGGAAATCATCGACCCCGGCGTGGGCATGGCGGCGCATAGCGCGCATCGTGGCGCCATCAGAGCCAGGTGCACGCCCAAGGCCAAGATCAATGCGGCCTGGGTAGAGGGTTTCCAGCGTGCCAAACTGTTCTGCAATCACCAGCGGTGGGTGGTTGGGCAGCATAATACCGCCGCTACCTACACGAATCGTGGACGTTTGACCGGCCACATGGCCAATCAGTACGGACGTTGCCGCGCTGGCAATGCCGGCAATGTTGTGATGCTCGGCTAACCAGTAGCGCTGGTAACCCAGTGACTCTGCGTGTTGTGCTAACGAGACGCTGTCACGAAACGTTTCAGCAGCACTACCGCCTTGGCGGATGGGCGCAAGGTCCAGTACAGAGAGGGCGGTCGTCGCAAGTTGGCTCATAAATCACCTGATAAACATGCATGGGCGGCGCGCTATATTGTTAGCACGCTTCATAATGCTGCGTTTATGCGGGCAGTGTCGAGCAAATGCAAGCCGTGGATAGTGCGAAGTTACTCTTTGGGAGGCGTCGGGCGTATCAGAATTTCGTTCACATCCACATGCGGTGGCTGTGATAGCGCATAGACAACTGCGTTAGCGATATCGCGATCTTCCAAAGCGTACTCGGGCGGTTCATCAAAGAAGGGCGTGTCGACCATGCCAGGCTCAATCAGCGTGACTCGCATACCGGTGCCGCGTAACTCTTCGCGAAGGTTATAGCCAATGCCCGTCACTGCCCACTTAGTGGCGCTATACATAGAGCCTGGAATGGTTGTGCGGCCAGCAGCAGAGCCTGTCAGCAATACATGTCCTTGGCGACGTTTTAGCTCTGGGAGGCAGGCTTGCAGCGTAAGGCCAACGCCGTAGATATTGGTAAGAATCATCTCCCGCCACGCATCGTGATCAGCGCTGCTAAAACCACCCGGCGAGCCTCCCCGCCCTGCGTTAGCAAAGACCGCATCAATACGGCCAAATGTCTCAAGCGCATGTTCAACCATCGCTTTCTGCTGGCTGAGCTCGGTGACGTCTACTTCGCAGGTAAGAACGTTTTCTGGACCAAGCTCCTGAGCAAGCGATGTCAGCTTATCGGCAGAGCGCGCGGCGAGTATTAGTTTGTAGCCTTCGCGGGCCGCTGCGCGCGCGGTGGCGGCCCCAATGCCGCTAGAAGCACCGGTAATTAGTAGAACGCGGTCATGCATGGTGGGCTCTCCTTGCTCATTACTTATGGTGCTTTCAGCATGGCTAAAACCTAATAAGGTTGCAAATTGGGCTCAGTGCTGCTGTTTTTCGTCTTTTCGTTGCAGCATGGCCGAGAGGTCAAGAATCGACTGCGCCATATCGGCCATGCTTTTGCTTTGATCCATCGAGGTTTTACGTAGAAAGCGGTAGGCCTCCTCCTCACTCATGGATTGGTGAGCCATGATTAACCCTTTTGCTCGCTCAATCAGCTTGCGTTCACGCAGCGCTTTTCGCGTGTTTTCAAGTTCATCGCTTAAACCTTGCAAGCGGCTAGATTGCGCATGGGTAAGCTCAAGCAGCGAGCGGCTAAGCGGGGAGTTGAGCGCGCTAGCGGTTAAATCCCCGAGCGGCTGTGAGGGTGTGAGGGCTAATAACTGTTCGCAGGGCGCGGGTAACGGTTTTTCCGGTGTGGCCTTGGCCTGTTCTAACGCAGCCTGTGCCTGGGCTATTTTTTGGTGGCAAAGGGCCGTTAATTGGGTATTCAGCGTGTCTTCCACTGTTTTAATCGTATCAATGCGCAGGGTCGTGAGTTCATACCAGGTTTCGCCCAGCGTATTGCCTGAGGCAGTTTGGTGGTGCGAGCGCTGGCAGGCAATATCACGCAGTTGGCAGATACCTGCCAATGTCCGGGGTGACAGCGATTGATGCCAAGCAAACAAAGCTTCAGGGGTGGCAAATTCTGCAAAGGTGTTAAAGCAGCGCTGCTGGGTATCAACCAGCTGATTGAGCAGCGTACGGTGCGCTTGATCAAAGTGGCCCAGCGTAAAGCCGAAGGCTCCG
This sequence comes from Halomonas sp. SIMBA_159, assembly GCF_046536035.1. Lineage (NCBI taxonomy): Bacteria > Pseudomonadati > Pseudomonadota > Gammaproteobacteria > Oceanospirillales > Halomonadaceae > Halomonas > Halomonas sp. SIMBA_159. The sequence goes on along the minus strand of NZ_JAWJBT010000030.1, from coordinate 29,486 downwards.
CAGGCGCGCTCTTGCCCAGCGAGCTCTTTGCCTTGCATCAGGTGAAAAATAGCCACAAGGGCACGGGTAATATCTGGGTCGACCGCCGTGTCGGCGGCTTCGAAAACAATCGCTAATAAGCAGCTAATTAAGTGGTTAAACGCCTGAGTCGCCGCATCTGGTGAGATATCAAACGTGTCGATGGCCTGGCGTAGTACGCTTAGCTCATCCAATGCCAGCCACACGGCGGCAATGCGGCGCAGTAAGCGTGCGGTTGCCTGCGGGCGTGCCTCTTGGCTCAGTGCTTCCAAGCGCTGGCGCATGGAGGCTTCGGCTGTTTGGCTATGTTGAAGGTAGGTGATGCGTCGGGTTTTAAAGCGTTTGCCTTTAGAGGCCAAGTAAATGGTCGAGGCTCCCCGTTCACGTTGCAGCACGTGAATAAACTGGCTGATATCGCTGACGATATCTGCCGTGGTCGCTAAATGGTGAAGATTATCAATGTCGCAGCGCAGGGCGGTGAAGAGCAGCTGTTGAGCAGAAGACATAGAGATTTCCTTATTACTCGCCGCCAAAAGTGAAAGCCCCCACAGCGACGCGCATGCGGGGGCGGTGTTAATTAATATTAGCGTAATGAGAGCGCGCCTGCTCCTGTGTCGTCGCCCACGGCTTCACGGTATGCGTTAGCTTCCTCGGCTTCGGTGGCATCACTGAAGCGAACAAGCAACACGCAAGAGGCGAGTACCAGAACAGTTAAGCCCAAGTAAAAAAGGCCTTGCTGATAGCTGAGGTTTTCGCTGCGAAATAGGAAGGCCGCTGAGACGGCGCCCACGTTACCGCCAGCGCCCACAATACCAGCGACTGCCCCTAACGCTTTCTTGTTGATAAAGGGCACCACGCCAAAAGTGGCCCCTTCGGCCATTTGAACGAATAAGCTAAACACCAGCATGATACCAATCGCTAAGCTGAGAACGTGCATTTGGGAGAAAGCGACAAGCGCAATGCCTTCACATACCAGAGCGGTAAAGAGCCAGCGCACGCGTCCTTTAAGCCCGCCCTGTTTGGCAAATAGGTCAGAGAATACGCCGCCCAAAGTGCGGGCGAAAATGTTCATCAAGCCAAACAGTCCCGCAATCAAACCAGCCGTGGCAAGCGTAAGGTCAAACTTATCAAAAAAGTAGATCGCGGCAATGTTGTTAATGGTTAGTTCGACGCCAAAACACAGCCCGTACACCACAAACAGTGCCCACACGCGGATATCCTTCGCGGCTGCCAAAAAGCTTTGGGCAGCACCGTGCTCTCCGGTAGCGGGCGGCAGTTCACCGCGGGCGCGCAGCTCGCTGAAGTTGCCATTAGGGGCATCTTGGGTGAACAGCCAGTAAGCGATGCCGGTAAAGAACAGCACAATGCCCGGTACTACCATGGCCAGACGCCAGCCAAGCGCTTCGTTGACGCCGAGCATCAGCATCCCGGCAAAAATCAGCGGCATGACGATTTGAGTGGTGCCGCCCCCAAGGTTGCCCCAGCCCGCGCTGGTGGCGTTGGCGGTGCCGACCACGTTAGGCGCAAACATCATGGTGGTGTGGTATTGGGTAATCACAAACGACGCGCCAATAGCGCCAATGGCCAGGCGTGCCAATAAAAACGTTTCAAAACTATCGGCTAAGCCAATGCCCATCACGGGAATAGACCCCAGTACTAGCAACCCAGTGTAGGTTTTGCGCGGGCCAATGCGGTCACATAGCACGCCAATCAGCAGGCGCACGATCACGGTAATGGCCACTGAAGCAATGATCGTGTTGCCGATTTGGATTTGGGTCAGGGCGAGGTCTTCCCGCACTACTGCCATAAGCGGGGCGATGCCAAACCAGCCGAAAAAGCAGATATGAAATGCAAACCAGGAGAGATGAAACGCACGCATTTGCGGCGTAGAGAAATTGAGCAACCGAATACGGTTGGCTTTGTTGCGAATATCCATGGGTGGCCTCACAAAAGCATCGAACGAGTTTGTCGAGACACAGCGCGTCAGACGCTGTGCAATTACGAGAACGTGCCTTCATCGTTGAAGGTCAGGTTCGACGCACTCGTACCCTCATGGGCCTGGTCCACGCCTATCACCATTGTTAAAAAATAAGCAAATACTCCGCCATTGATATTTTAAATTACTTAAAACAGTAGGTTAGGATTTTTTTAATGCCGTAGAATTTTACCGTTTAGCTTGCAATGGGCGAGCATCGCACTCTGCCTGGGCAGCGTGCGATAAGCGTGCGCTAAGTTGGGGCACTGCGCGAGAGGGGGCGTTACTCGTGGAGGTAGACCGCGTCGATATCCAAGGTGGAGTGTTCACCAATGGCATCAAAGTGGGCTAACAGCCACTGCTCGGCCGCTTCTCGGCCCTGGTCAAATAGGTGGCACAGAAACGGCCACTCGGAGTTGAGCTTACTCGAGACCGATAAACTATCGAGGGCTTGGTCGCCGCTAATACGATGAAACAGCGCCTGTTGGTAGCAGTTCTCAATCCCTTGCTCTTCCAAGGCGTGTTTTAGCAGCGCAATCATACGCACTTCTTTAATTAGCGCGGCGTTAAAGGTGATTTCGTTGAGGCGGTTCATAATGGCCGATGCAGAGGTGGGAAGCTCCTCGCGGCTGATGGGGTTAATTTGCACCAGCAGAATATCCCGAGCGCTGCACTCTTCCATCAACGGGAAAAGAGCCGGGTTACCCATATAGCCCCCATCCCAATAGGCTTCGCCATCGATTTCCACCGCTTGGAACATAAACGGCAGGCAGGCTGACGCCATCACGGCATCCACGCTCATCTCTTCACGGCGAAACACACGCTGTTTACCGGTACGCACGTTGGTGGCCGCCACAAACAGCTTAAGCTGATCGCATTGGCGAACGCGCTCAAAGTCGATGTGGGCGGCGACAATATCGCGTAAAGGATTCAAATTGAGGGGGTTAAGCTGATAAGGCGACACCAGCCGGGTCATCAAGTCCATGGCGATATAGCCCGGAGAGTGGTCCAAGCTCCAGTTGCCGGTGAGCACATCCATCGGTGAGCGGCGGATAGGGCTTGCCATCCCCGCGCGGCTCACTGCCTGCCAGAAATTATGCAGCGCTTTACGGGCAGCTTGTTTACCGCCTCGCGTGAGAGCATCGGCCACTACAACGCCGTTCATCGCACCGGCACTTGTGCCGCTGATGCCCTCAATCTCGATGCGGTCATCTTCTAAAAGGCGGTCAATGACCCCCCACGTATACGCACCGTGGGCACCGCCGCCCTGTAGCGCGAGGTCTAGCTTTTTTACCGGTGCCATGATTATCCCTACCGTCTACGTTTTAAGTGCCTTTAGCATGGCATAAATAGCGCATTACGGAAGGTATGGCGTGATCTCGTCTGTTTTAAGGGGCGTCTGCCAGCGGTGAAGACCGCGTGTGGGGCAGCGGAATGTCATACACCGCGTGCTCCACTAAGCGATCCAACTGCTTGGCGAGCGCGACGCTGGCCTCTTCCATCAGCGCTAAAGAAGCTAGTTGGCCGGTATGATCACCCTGGCGTGCGTAGCGCAGGGCATCAAGCCCACTCTCATGAAAGCGACGGTGCGGCACGGCAAGCGCTCGGTAGGCATCGCTCTGTTTATAACGCAGCCCTTCTCCCGTTAAATACCATCGGCCAAGTGTGCAATGTTGATGATCCGTTAACGGCTCATCCAGCGAGGCCGACAGCAACTGATGATAGAGGCGGCTTTTCCACACGGCGTGTTCCAGCTTGGTTGCATGTAAACACGCCGTTGTGGTGCTGTGATGAATCACCTTGTACATATGCCTGGCCTGATCGGTGAGTTGCTCAATCACCTGCTCCGCTTCTTGGGCGGCGCTGGCTAGCGCAGAAGCCGTTGCGCGCTGATGGGCCAGTACACGGGCATCCTCTTTTAATAATGACGCCGTTTGCTCTACCCAGTGCTCCAACTGTTGGCCCAGTTGCTGGGTATGATCCGCCAGATGCTGGATATCTTGCACCACCGCCGATAAGCCAGAGGGCTCTTCATGGGAGTGCGCGGCTTCAAGGGCCGTGCTCATCGCAAGCGCTCTGGTATGCCCCGCCGTGCGAGCGAGTTCAACGCTGACATGGCGCAACTCACTCAGCGCTTTGTCACAGGCGAGGGGTGCCGCGTAATGGGTATCGGCCTGCTGATGACGCTGGACGTGTTGGTGGATGCTTTGAGCCACTTTTTCCGCGTGATGCAAGCGCGTGAAAAGATCCGCTAACGTGGCCCGTTCACTGGCGAGCTGCTCGGCATGCTGTTCTGCACCGGCGCTGAGTGAATTGAGCATATCCGAGCCTTTGGCCTGGAGCATACTGATCGACTCTATCGGCGTCATGAGGCTGATGGTGCGGCAGCCATGAGCGCGTTTTTCCTCAGCCAACTGAGAGAGCAGCTCAGCGATTTGTAGCTCTAAACGACGAATCGTTTGATAGGGATGAATAAAGGCAAACATGGCGGATACCTTCAGTGGCAAAGTGCTTTGTGATGTTTTGTCGGAAAGTATTGCAGAAAGTTTCTATGCTTGCCTTGGAAGAGTAGCGCTAGTTGATGAAAATCAGTCTGTTGCTGCTAGAGAAAAGGAGCGCCGCCATACCGTGTGGCTGCTTTATTTCATCGGAGCGTATTCCATTTGAGCTACGTGCATCGGCGAAGCGCCGGGGCAGCGTAGATAAGCAGAGGTTGCCAGCCACTCCTCATCGGGATAGTAGGCAAACACATACTGGTCCTCTTTGAGGCTATCGATCAATGGGTAGGTAATGTCTTCACGTACGGCGGGGCAGCCATGACTGCGGCCAAGGCGGCCGGTTTGGGCGATAAAGTCATCGCTGACATAGTCGGCCCCATGAATCACTATCGCGCGTTCAAACGCTAAGTCATTGACGTCTTGCTCTAGCCCGTCCAGGCGCAGCGAATAGCCATTGCGGCCATAGTAGCTGTTCATGGTTCGAAACAGGCCAATGCTGGATTGGTGGCTGTCAGGCGTATTGGAAAACGCTTCGGCCATCGCATCGCCAGAGCCTTGTCCGTGCGACACCAGTTCCTCAAACAGCAGCTTATGTTGGTGAAGATCAAACACCCACATGCGCGGCTCTGTTGAAGGAAGCGAGTAATCAATCACCGCCAGTCGCTCGGCGGAAGGGTCTGCGCAGCTGAGTGCCTGGGCAGCAAGACGCAGTGCTTGCGGAGTTGCTCCTGGTGCTAACTGCAGAAGCTGGTGGTGTAGGGGGGAAATCCCCGTAGGCGGGGCGGCCGCCACCTGGGAGAAAAAACTAGCGGCTTGAAGCGGATAAGAAAACAATACGATGGGTAAAGAAAACAGTACAGTAGTCATGCGTGCGCGAAAAAGCATGGGGCGTAATCCTGCCTAGAGTGACTAAAAGAGTCATTACATAGAGTCATCACGAATAAACGTAAGCGGCTATGATAAAAAAACGCGTTTCGGTACGGGAACACTGAAACGACGTTAAGCAAAAAGAGTGAAGCCACATTACAACGCTGCATAGTAACGCAAGGAGAGGCGATGAACGACAATCAGCCACTAAGACGATGGGCGATAGGGGCAGCGCTCAGTCTAACGCTGACCTGCCCGCTACTGGTCACCGCAAACGAGCCTGCTAGCACAGCCGTGCAGCAAGCACTGGCGCTGCGTATTCAACAGCGTGGAGAGACGTTGCCTGTCGCCACGTTTTACGAATTGCGGCACGGTGAGCCCGCTTGGCAGAGCAGTGCACGTGTTGAAGCGTTGATAGGCGCTCTGAATAGCCTAGTGGAGGACGGGTTAACCCCTTCCGATTATCAAGCGGCGTCGCTGATGGAGGATTTCCAGCTTAGCCAGCAGCTAGATGACCAGGCGAAGGCGGACTTCGATGTACGCGCCACGCGTTCGCTGCTGCTAGCGCTTGATCACCTATCTCTCGGTAAAGTAAATCCAAAAGACGTTGAGCCAGACTGGGATCTGCCTCGCCCTGAGCGCAGCTACGCATTACCAAGAGTGGTGCAAGCAGTGGAGGAGGGCGATGTACAAAAGGCGCTAACGGTGGCTCGCCCTGCATCTGCTGAATATGCCCAACTGCGCGAAGCGCTGGCCCACTATCGTCGATTAGCAGAGCAGGGCAGCGTGCCATACTTGGCCGGGCGTGATGAGTCGCTGCGACCTGGTGATAGTGGGGATGATGTACAAACGCTTCGCCAGCGTTTAACGCTGTGGGGGGAGCCCAACCTGTTGGCAGCAGATAGCAGTGCTTACCCCATGATCGGGGCGCTATCAGCCAGCGGAGATCGGCGCACTTTTGATCGTGAGGTCGAGCGGGCGGTAATGCGTTTTCAGCGGCGCCATCAGTTACAAGAAGATGGGGTGGTAGGCGAGCGCACGCGGCTGGCGCTGAATATGCCGGTGGCGGCGCGGGTTGATCAACTACGAGTGAATTTGGAGCGGGCCCGGTGGATTAGGCCTTCGCAGCAGCGGGAGCCGTCCGTTTGGGTCGATATCGCAGGTTTCCGCTTGCACTATATTCGTCCTAACGGTGAGCGCTGGGGTACCCGTGTAGTTGTAGGTTCCCCAAGCCGTGAAACGCCGATTATTCACTCCTCTATCAGTCATTTAACGATCAACCCGAGCTGGACAATTCCGCCCACGATCATGCGTGAAGACGTGTTGCCACGGGTGCGCCAGGATGTCGACTATCTGACGCGCCAGAATATTCAGGTCGTCAGCCTATCCGGTGAAACGCTTGATGCTGAAACGATTGATTGGCAGCGCCCTGGTGGGGTGATGCTTCGTCAGGTAGCGGGCAGCAGCAATCCCTTGGGGCGTGTGGTCGTTCGCTTTCCTAATAACGATATGATCTACCTACACGATACCCCGGCCAAAGGGCTGTTTCAGCGCGACCAAAGGGCACTAAGCTCAGGCTGCGTTCGGGTGGAGGGCGTCACGGAGTTTGCGCAGCTGCTGCTGCAGGACAGCGGTAGCCGCTATCAACTGAGTGCGTTGCTCAATAGTGGCGGTAGCGACCGCAACATTAACTTGCCGACGCGCATTCCTGTAGCGCTCCATTATTTGACCGCCTGGCCTGATAGCGAGGGAGACGTTGTCTTCAGAGAAGACATTTACCGCCGCGATGCGGCCCTGCTCGCCGCGCTCTCAACGGGTACCGCGTAACCTCGCGGTGAATGATCGGATATGACGCTTCGGAACACGCAAGCAGAGACAAAAAAGCCGCCTCAATGTGAGGCGGTTTTTTACGTGAAGGCGGTTAAGAAGAGCGGTTACTGAACGCTCTCGCTACCCTCATCTTCACTCTGGTAGTTCGCGACACTGATCGTGCCGGTTTCGCCGCTTTCAAGTGCTGCCAGCATGGGCTCTGCCTGACGCTGGAACGCGACCAGCGTGTCGCCACTGAGGCTCGTGTTTTCCGGTAACTCGACGGTCATCGCGTTCACAGGCGTGTTGTTCACAATGACTTCGTAGTGCAGGTGAGGCCCCGTGCTGCGACCAGTGTTGCCCGAAAGGGCAATTCGCTCGCCCATGGTGACCCGATCGCCCTGGCTGACCAGCGGCTGGGAGAGGTGTAGGTAGCGAGTGCGGTAGCCGTTATCATGGCGCACAACAATATAGCGCCCCGCCGCATGGTGGTTACTCACGCGTTCTACGCGGCCATTGGCCGGGGCGGTGATCGGTGTGCCAATCGGCATCGCAAAGTCGGTGCCATTATGTGGGCTAACACGGCCAGTGACCGGATGCAGTCGACGCGGATTGAAGTTAGAGCTTAGACGGTAGCTGCCTTCAAAGGGGCGGCGCGCAAAGGCGGGGTCTAGGCTGCTGCCGGTGGGCGTGTAGAAGTTATCATCGGTGGCGTTGCGGACCACGGTGAGATCCATGCGCTCGCCGTCGTATTTAACCGCTAAGACGCGTGAGTCGAGCGTCTCGCCATCGATCATGTCGGACTCAACTAAGACCTGAAACTGATCCCCCCGGCGGCTGTCGCGACGGAAATCCAGCTTCTTTTCCAGCAGGCGGGTTAATTCAGTCACTGAACTGCTGCTTAAGCCGGTCGCCTGTGCCGAGCGAGCGAAACTACCGCTAACGCTACCTGCGTAAAGGCGCTGTACAGGCTCGCCCTGACGTTCAATGGTGGTAATCGCATAATGGTCTGTGTCGCGCTCAAGCAGTATCCCGTCACGCGTGTTATTCATCATGCGCAATGCCAGCAGGCGGCCGTCTTCATCTAACTGATAGTCAAAGCTGTGGCCTGCACGCCAGTGAGTGAGCATGCGCGGGTCAGGCAGGTCTTCCAGCAGTGCTAACACTTCGCTGTAACCCAGCCCTAGCTCATTTTGCGCTAGAACGGCAAACGTCTCGCCTGATTCAACGATGTGTGTTTCCCACTCAGGCACAAATGGCTCTTCTGCAGCCAGCTCAAGTTCTAGGAAAGAGACATCGTCGTAAAGCTCAACGCCATAATCTTCGTAGGAAGTGGCATCAGCGATTTCGACGGAATCGTCGACATTGAGCATGCCGCTTGTAAGAGTGCCCACCACAATCGCCATATGTAGTGCGCCATCATCCAGTTCAGCCATGGGCTGTGTGTCAGTGGCGAGCGAAGCTTCAGCGCTGGTGATCAGGTCGAGATCTACAATCTCGGAGGCCGTTAATTCACTTAAGGGGATATTTTCGCGGGTGGCGTCGAGCGCACGGGAGGCACGGTCGATCGCTTCTGCTACAGGCGTTCGCTCTTGACGAAGCGAAGGGACGCCGGGTGCAGAATCGCTAGGCAGCGGAACGAGCACGCTCTCTAGCGGAGTTTGCGGTTGGTTCAGATCATTATAGGTCGTGATTAGCTTTTGTGCGCCCAGCACAGTGACCATGGTGGCCACAGGTAACAGTAATAATTTATGTGTGCGGGGCAGCGAATGAAGGATTCGCAACATGGGTAAATGGGCCACCGAGTTCGTGAAATAAAAAGTAACTTGAAAGTAAGCAAACTCGGGAACCATACCCCATGGAGCTAGGGGTGAACAGACTGTATATCTATACACAAAAAATACTTCCGCCTAAATACGGAAATATTGGGCACGCTTTTAAATTCATGAACGCTGTTTGCTAACAAAGGTAACGAGCAATGGTCGACGTATTGCTCTGCTTCCGATGGCGTACCTAACCTCACCATAGAGGTAAATTAAGTCTTGTGACAGCAAAATATAACGTACGTCTAATTAAAGCAGGTTTTAACCGTCTAATCAGTGGATAAGAAGATCTCTCATACGTCCATAACCCCGGTTAATCAGTGGCAGCCCCAAAGTCAAATGAGCAGGCTAAGTCAGGGGTATATCTCGCGTAGCCGCTAATATTAGTTTTGTAATTTTTTGTGTTTTGTCGTTATTTTGAGTGTCTTTTAGACAGGATGGCTCATTTAGCAGGCTGATATTTAAACGGATGTCGTCAACAAACAAGTACTCGGTGCTATTTCCTGGCATTCTAGTGGTGTTTTTTCGAAGATAAAGCGGACAATTTCGCTGTAAAGCGTCGAGGAAATCGAAATGTCTCGGGTAACACTTGCGCAGTGGCAGATGTTGGCTGCCGTGGTGGATCACGGCGGATTCGCACGGGCGGCAGAGGCGATCCATAAAAGCCCCTCAACGCTTAACCATGCGGTGCATAAATTAGAAGAGCAGTTGGGTATTCAGGTGCTTGAACCTGTCGGACGGCAGGTTCGCTTAACCGAAGCGGGGGAGCTTCTGCTTCGCCGTGCTCGCCAGTTGATAGAGAGCGCCGCGTCGTTAGAAGATGTGGCATCGCGGTTAGCTGCAGGGTTAGAAGCGGAAGTGGTGGTGGCCATCGACCAAATTTTTCCCGCCGCAGCTCAGGCGAAAGCGCTGGAGCGTTTCTCTGAAACTTTCCCACAAGTCCGTGTGCAGTTGCACGAGAGCGTGCTTAACGGTGGCACTGAAATGCTTTACGACGGCCGGGCTGACCTTGTCATCTCGGGCATCGAAGCCCAGGGGTTTCTGGGTGAGCCGCTGGTGAATGTGCGCTTTGTGGCGGTCGCGCATCCACGCCATGCGCTGCACCAACTAGGGCGCTCGTTGGATTTACGCGACTTGGCGCAGCATCGACAGTTAGTGGTGCGAGACTCGGCACTGCGCCAATCTACCAACGCAGGCTGGTTAAAAGCCGAGCAGCGCTGGACGGTTGGGCATGTGAGTACCTCGCTGGATATGCTGCTGCGGGGGCTAGGGTTTGCCTGGATACCGGAAACTCGTATTGTCGATGAGCTGGCCAGTGGGCAGTTGAAACCGCTGCCGCTAAGCGCAGGGGGCATTCGTGAAGTGCCGGTGCAATTGATCTTCCGTGACCGTGACCGCGCAGGCCCAGCAGCCCATGCGATGGCAGCAGCATTAAAGCGGGCAGTTAAAGAGGTATGCGAGCAACGTTCGATTCCCTCGAATGAACAGCCGTAAAACATGCGCTTGAGCCTGAACCCGTGGGGGGTATGCTGAACGTCAATCACACCTTTGATACGTTCGATATAGGAGACGCTCCATGGGACTGCTTGTAGACGGTAAGTGGGTTGATCAGTGGTACGACACCAAAAAACATGGCGGTGAGTTTGTACGTGAGTCCGCGCAACTGCGCGACTGGGTAGGCGGTAGCGAGGAAGCGCAAGGCGACAGTTACCCCGCTGAGGCAGACCGCTACCACCTTTATGTATCGCTCGCCTGCCCCTGGGCTCACCGAGCGCTGATTATGCGCAAGCTGAAAGGGCTAGAGCCGCTAATCGGCACGTCCCACGTAAGCCCGCTGATGTTGGGTAACGGTTGGACCTATCATCAAAGCGAAGGCGCCAGCGGCGACCCCATTAATCACGCTGAGTTTCACCATCAGCTCTATACCATGACCGATCCGACCTACACCGGGCGGGTAACGGTACCGGTGCTGTGGGATAAACAGCGCAGCGCCATCATTAATAACGAATCTGCTGACTTGCTGCGTATTTTTAACGTGGCCTTCGATGAGTTGACCGGAAACGACCTGGACTTCTATCCGGAAGACTTGCGTGGCGTGATTGACGAAGTGAACGACGACGTTTACGAGCATATTAACAACGGCGTCTACAAATCAGGGTTTGCCACCGAACAGAAAGTGTATGAGAAGCATGTCACCGCGCTGTTTGAGGCGCTGGAGCGCGTTGAAAAACGCCTGTCAGAGCATCGCTACCTAGCAGGAGAGTGGCTGACTGAGGCAGATATTCGTCTCTTTACCACGCTTATTCGCTTTGACGCGGTTTATTATGGCCACTTCAAATGCAACTTTAAGCGCATTGAGGATTATCCGAATCTCTCCAACTATGTGCGCGAGCTTTACCAGTGGCCGGGTGTAGCAGAAACCGTCAATATGGATCATATTAAACGCCACTACTATTACAGCCATGACACCATCAACCCGACGCGTATCGTACCGGCAGGCCCACAGCTAGACTTTATGCGCCCCCATGATCGTGAACGTTTGCCGGGGCAGGGGATACGCCGTCACAGCCGTTAAAATACTTGTGTAAACACGCTAGGCAGTGATCAGACATACGGAAATACGAAAGGGCCACTTGTTTAGGTGGCCCTTTCAATGGTGACTGCTTATGAGCAGCGGGGCGTTTTACTCGTTGGTATCAACCGCTTCACGGGTAGACTGCCAAGCGCTTTGTGCACCCTCTTTAGTGGTTTGCCAAGCGTCTTGGGCATTGGCTTTCGTCTGTTCCCACCAATCGCGATCATAAGTGGGGAACGACTCGATTTCTTCTGCAGTGGCCTCCAGCATGATGCGGTGCTCGGTGTCGCCATCGCTTTCAGTGTGTGTCTCAAGCGTGAAGTTGTCGGTGCCAACCACAATCTCGCGACCGCCTAAACCAAGAACCGCGCCACTTTCAACGACAAGTGCGGAAATACGCATCTCTTCATCAAACAGGATATCGTCTACTTCGCCGATCTCTTCACCTGAGCCATCAGCAAAGAACACCTCTGCATCAAGAATATCATCGGCAGCGTACATGCCCTGAGGCTCTGTTTGCGCTTGAACGCCAAAAGCCATTCCGCTCAGCAGGGCCGTCGTAATCGCAGTTGTGAGAATTGATTTATGCATAGCTTCTCTCCATGTGGCTATATAAATGTGGCTGTATAAAGGGTGTATCTGCCGCTATCCATCATATGAGATAAATGTACCGCTCATAGATACAGTGTGACGGCTTTATAGAATTGGCGTGGTGGCCTTAAAGTCCGTTCGCCCAATCATCGGCGCGGCGCTCGGCCTCTTCTCGTTCGAGGCCATATTTCTGCTGCAGCTTGCCAACCAACTGATCTTTCTTGCCGCCAATTTGGGTCAGCTCATCGTCCGTTAGCTCACCCCAGCTAGCGCGGGCTTTACCCTTCATTTCTGTCCAGCTGCCTTCAATTTGATCCCAGTTCATGTGCATCACTCCTTGAAGTTCGTGAACGTCATCAGGCACCTCTCAGGTTAGACGACATAGTCACAAGTGCAAGTTTGAGTATTGATATGGGTTAAATTAAAAATACTGGTCAGAACCCATTTGCGGTGTTAGGATGCGCCCTCCTCGCATGTGTTGACCCCTCCATCATGACGATAAACGTTCTTCGCTGGCGCTGAGCAACTACAGCCACGCTAAGCAGAAACGTTTGCGGGAACATCTCACCAGTTGCAGATGTTCATTGCTGTGAAGATGGCGCGCCTCCAGCATTTCACCAAACGGGTGAAATCGGCGCAGAAGGTCGCCACAGCGGTTAGCCCGCAGTTGCGGTATTGCTAACCGAATGCTAGGTGCGACCGGCGTCTCCGACTCCACTGATGACGATATCCGCTATGCGGAACCTTGTTCTTTTGTTGCGCACCGTTACGCGCATCATAAAACTAAGAGTCAGAGACGCTTACGATGCTTTTTGCCGGTACAGCCGGCCTACCAAGGTGTGATTAATGACCTCGACTTCTGTCGCTTCGCCGAGCTTCGGCGAACTTGCTCTGTTGCCTGCCGTTCTCGCTGCTGTTGAAGCACAAGGCTACGAAATTCCTTCGCCCATCCAAGCGCAGACCATCCCTGCGTTACTGGAAGGCCGCGATATGCTGGGCCAAGCACAAACCGGCACCGGCAAAACTGCTGCATTTGCACTGCCATTATTATCGCGTTTAGAACTGTCTCGTCGCGAGCCTCAAGTGCTGGTGATGGCGCCGACCCGTGAGCTTGCTCAGCAGGTAGCGGCATCATTCAGCAAATATGGCCAAAACCTTAAGGGTCTTGAAGTTGCGATCCTGTGTGGTGGCCAAGAATACCGTGAACAGCTCGGCGCGTTAAAGCGCGGTGCCCAAGTGATTGTGGGTACACCTGGCCGTATTATCGATCACCTTGATCGCGGCAGCCTGAAGTTAGACGGCCTGTCTGCGCTGGTGCTTGACGAAGCCGACGAAATGCTGCGCATGGGCTTTATCGACGACGTAAAACGCGTGGTCGCCGATACCCCTAAAGATGCACAGCGTGTGTTCTTCTCAGCGACACTGCCGACTGAAATTGAGCGCATCGTTAACCGTTATTTGGTTAACCCAGTGAAAGTGGCGATTGAATCGCGCACCACCACTGGCGAGAACATCGAACAGCGCATTGTACGCGTTGACGGTGGCGCTAAGCTTGAAGCCGTGGCACGTATTCTTGAAGTCGAGCCGGTCGATGCCGCGATCGTCTTCGTACGTACCCGTGCTGCCTGTACCACACTGGTCGAGCAGCTAACGGCGCGTGGCGTGAACGCTGCTGGCCTATCGGGTGACCTGGATCAGAGCCTGCGTGAGCGCACCATTACCCGCTTGAAGCGTGGCAAAGTGGACGTGCTGATTGCAACCGACGTTGCTGCTCGTGGTCTTGACGTTCCGCGTATCACGCACGTTATCAACTACGACCTGCCCCAAGATGCTGAAGCCTACACCCACCGTATCGGTCGTACGGGTCGTGCGGGCCGTAGCGGCATCGCGATTACTTTTGCTGGCTTCCGTGAAGGCCGCAAAGTGGGCTGGATGGAGCAGGCAACCGGTCAGAAAATGACCGAAATGCCGCTGCCTGACGAAGCCGCTATTCGTGCTCACCGCGACAACGTCTTCCATCACCGTGTCGTAGCGGCACTGACCAAAGGCGCAGAAGAGCAGCGTGCTCTGGTTGAGCGCTTAGTGGAAGAGGGTCACGATGCGGTTGAGCTGGCCTGTGCATTTGCTGCCATGGCTCGTGCTGATGAAGCGCCGATTGGCCGTCTGCAGGCTCCGCGTAAAGAGAAGCCCATGCGTGATGGTGCACCGGGCAAGCCGGCTGGCGCTCGTCGCGAACGCTCCAGCGCGCCTAGCGAAGGCATGACTCGCTACCGCGTTTCCGTTGGTCATAAAGACGGCGTGAAGCCGGGTCAACTGGTTGGCGCACTGGCGAATGAAGGCGGTATTGAAGGTGCGCGTATCGGTCGTATCGATATCCGTAACGCTTTCTCGGTCGTTGAACTGCCCAGTGGCCTGCCTTCCACGATTCTGGCGAAAATGGCGCGTGCACGTGTTGCCGGCCGCCCGCTAGAAATTAGTGAAGATAGCGCTCCTGAGCGCGCACCACGTCGCCGCCGTGACGATGGCGACGCACCGGTTCGCCGCCGCGAACGTGCGTAACTCAGCCTTGGGCGTTAACAACGCCTAACGTTTGAGTCACGTCCATCCCCCTATGCCACTGGCCTTGTGCCAACTGGCGTAGGGGGATTTTTTTTGGCTACGCTATAGCTAGTCATTGGACGAGTCACAAGGAGTACGCATGGACGCTGCACTGCATGAATGGAATCTTTCCCCTAAGCAGGCGATTGCTCTGCAGTCACAGCTCGCCCAGCAGTTAGAGAGCCGTGACCGTATCGACCCGGTGACGTATATCGCAGGGGTAGACATTGGCTTTGAAGAGGGCGGTGCGGTGACACGGGCGGCAGTGGTGGTGCTGAAGTGGTTGCCAGAAGAGGCTCCGCATCTACCGGTGGTCGAGCAAGTGGTTCATCGCGAGTCCACCCGTATGCCCTATATCCCTGGTTTGCTGTCGTTCCGTGAAATCCCTGCCGCGCTGGGCGCGTTTGCCAAGCTCAAGACTCAGCCACAGCTAGTGATGGTGGATGGCCAAGGCATTGCCCATCCTCGGAGGTTGGGCGTAGCAGCGCATTTGGGGCTATGGCTTGATTTACCCACCATTGGCATTGCTAAGTCACGGTTAACGGGTAAGCATGCAGAGGTTGGTGAAGTGCGGGGCGATTGGGTGCCGCTCATGGCTCAGCAAGAAGTGATTGGCGCGGTACTGCGCTCGCGCAAGAACGTAAAGCCCGTGTTTGTCTCGCCTGGGCATCGACTCACGCTTGCAACGTCGCTTGAGTGGGTGATGCGCTGCCTGGGACCCACCAAACTCCCCGAGCCGACCCGCTTGGCGGATCGGCTGGCATCACGTCGAGACCAGAAGCGGGTTACAGAAACCCGATAAAACGCTGCAACAGGCTGGAAGCTTCGGGCGTATCGCTGATCGCGCTGATGAGCTGGTCGGGGTCATCGCCTTGGTCACGCAGGGCGGCCCGCTGGCGTTCAATGTAGGCGCGCATGACGGGAGGTGAAAACTCGGGGTGAAACTGCACGCTCCACTGACGTGGCCCGTAGCGCAGCGCTTGATGCGCATCGTGGCAATTATGGGCCAGCACCGTTGTGCCATGGGGCAGCTGCATGACCGACTGGGCATGCGTGAGGTGCGCCGAAAATTGGCTAGGCAGCTGGCTGAACAATGCATCCTGATGGCCTGCCTGGGTTAAGCGCACCGCCCGTGTACCTGATTCTCGCCCAGCAGGGTGGTAGTCGCTAATACCGCCAAATGCCGCCGCCATCAGCTGATGGCCATAGCAAACGCCCAGCAGTGGCAGATCATCGGCGAGTGCCTGCTGTAGCCAAGGTTTGAGTGCTTCACTCCACGGAGGCTGTTCGCTCACCATGCTATGGGAGCCGGTAATCACGGCACCGGCGATATCCGCCGGAGGCGTGGCAGTCAGTCGGGCATCCCATACGCTTAAGGTTAAGTGGGCAGGCAGCGCATCGCTTAGGCGTTGGATAAACAGCTGTTCAAAATCACCGTGTTGGTCGACCACTTCAGGGAAGGCGTCACCGGTTTTAATAATGACTAAAGAGGCCATGGCATACTCGTTGTCGTGTCGCGGCGGAGGGATAGCCGAATCAGGTCATTCCACTGTAAGCTGAAACGTCTCACACTGTGACTGTTTTACCATACATTAGGAGCTTGATATGCAACAGATTACCCGCGCTGGGCAACCCATGGACGTAGCGGGCACGCTGCCGGCCGCTGGCCAAATCGCCCCCACTATGACGCTGACAAATACCGACCTTGAAGATGTCACCTTGGATACCTACCAGGGCAAGCGTAAAGTCCTCAACATCATTCCCAGTGTCGATACACCCACCTGCGCGATGTCGACTCGGCGTTTTAACGAGCTGGCCTCAAGCCTCGATAACACCATCGTGCTGGTGGTATCAGCCGACCTGCCGTTTGCCGCCAAGCGCTTTTGCGGCGCTGAAGGGCTGGATAACGTGGAAACGCTCTCTACGTTTCGCCACCGTGAGTTTCAGGAAGCCTGGGGTGTGGCGCTGAGTAACAGCGCGATGGAAGGACTGTGTGCCCGCGCCGTGGTGGTGCTGGATGCCGACAACCGCGTGCTGCACAGCGAGCTTGTGAGTGAGCTTAAAAACGAGCCGGACTACGACACGGCCTTGGCCGCGCTCAATCGCTAGATCGTTCCCGACCCCGTTTGGCAGCCGTCACTAGCGCGCTGATTAAGCGCTGCTGGGGGCGGTTAAAAATAAGCCACTCCGGATGCCACTGCACGCCAATCAGAAAGTCGTGGGCTTCTGACTCAATGCCTTGCACCAGCCCGTCCCTGTCCCGCGCGACAATCTTAATGCCTTCCCCAGCGCGATTAACGGCCTGATGGTGAAGGCTGTTCACCCGGCACCAGGTCACGCCAAGCAGTTGATACAGCTGGCTGCCGCCGACAATATCTACCGTTTTACGCGGCAGCACGGTACGCCGACGCTTTAACCCTTCATGGGTGGTGTAAATATCGGGGTCCAGCGTGCCGCCCAAATGCACGTTGATTAACTGAGCGCCCCGGCAAATGCCAAGCACCGGCGTATTTTGCGGAATAAAACGATTCAACAAGCTTAACTCCAACTCGTCCCGGGCAGGGTCCAAGCGCACGTCCAGCTGCACTTCACCGCCGTACAGCTGTGCTTGAATATCATCGCCGCCGCCAATAATCAGCCCATCGAGATGCTGAGGCATTGGGCGTGAAGGCGAGAGGCGCAGCGGTTTGCCGCCGTGACGCCAGACGGCAAACCAGTCGAAACACCAGGCCAGCTGGCTTTTATGATCTGAAGTGGTGATACCGATGATCGGTCGAGGCATTCGGGAGCGTCTCGTCTTGCCAAAAGGGTGAACAGTGTTAAAAGGATCAAGCAGCGCCAAAAGGCCCCAGCAGCTTGGTTTTTAAGCGTACCCACCACGGCTTGCTGTGCTCAGCGATATACTCATCGCAGCGTGCTCGCAATATCTTCTTGTCAGCTGCCAGCTTCTCTACCTCTACCCAGCGGTTCCACTCCACTACTGACCCCCAGCCCGGCTGAGAGAGTTGGGCGTTAGGTAAGCGGTAGTGAAAGGTCGGGCGCGGCTTGGTGAGCTCACCATGCAGCAGCTCGTGGGGGTGGTCGGGTCGCAAATGGGCAAATAGCGGGAGCAGGTCCAGCTCCCGGTTACGGGTGGGGTTGTAGTGCAAGTAGTCGTTGATAAAGGTGTCTAGATCCGGCTGGTAGCGAGCATCCAGCACCTTCAGAGCGTACTCTTTATGAAACGGGTTGGCGTGGGGCAGCATTTCGCGAGTGATATCGACCTTGATCTCTTCACGTAGCCAGCTGGCCAGCAGCAGATAGGCGCGCATCATTGCGAGCAGGTACTCGACATCGAACTGCTCTACTTCCGGATTTAAGTGCAGGCCAAAGCCGTAGAGCAGGCTTGCATCGGTGCCTTTAGCGCCTTTTTCACGCAGCGTTTCAAACAGAGTGTCGAGTGTTTCTAGCTCATTCCAAGGAACCGGCGGGCAGACAATTTCAGTGGGTACGAGGCCTGTGACCATATCGCCAATCAGCTCGCGGGTTTTTTGATGAAACTCTACTCGCCGCTGATGCTGCTGGCGCGCCCACTCGCTGTCATTTTCGTGCTGCTCTTCCAGCAGCGCTTTATCCGGATGGGCATACTGGGTATCCAGCTCAATGCCAAACTCGCCCCAGCGAGTGCCTTCCACCTGTAGCCGATGAGGGCTGACCACGTTAAGCTCCCCACCAAATAGCGTGCGAACCAGTTCGGCCGTCTCTCGTGGAGGTAGCCCGGCAAACTCGATCTCAACGCCGACGCAGCGCGGCTTACCATCTTTATTTACGCGGTTGGGTGGGGCTTGCAGCGTCATCTCGGTATCCTTGAGGTGAACGTTTGAGCCGTCAGCCTATCATAATCACTCGGTTAGGCTGAGCGTCTTCAATGAAGTAAATGTTAATCACCGGCCCCTATAGCCGGTCTATGTTGGGAGTGGCGTGTGCGACAGCACTGGATAATCAAGATCATCGTCGTAATGATGCTCAGCATGCTGCTTTGCGCGACGGCACAGGCGCAAAGTGTTTCCTTGCCAAATTTGGCGGGTAGCGATTCGTCAGAGCAGGCCGACGTCAGCAATGAAGAGTTCCAGAGCTCGTTAAATGACGTGATCTCCATGCTGGAGAACGAGGAGCAGCGCACTGCGTTGCTGTCGTCGCTTCGAGAGTTACAGGTCAGCACCGACGCCGCCGAAGACGAAGGGGTGGTACGTCAAGGCTTGCTAGGAGCGTTAGCCGATACGCTCACTGATATTGGTGAGCAGGCCCAGGCGGGCGACTCGCCGATTGATGAGTGGTCACGCCAGCTCGTTCAGGGGGCCGACGACTTACGCGCTTTAAACGATGGCGCTGACCAGGGCGAAGCGGTACGCGCAGTGGCCGATGGCGCGGTGCTGGGCTTTGTATGGACCACACTGCTAGTGGTGATGATTGCCTTTGGGCGTTTGGTGGCAACGCGTCGACACTGGCCTTTAGACCTGCCTCGCGACCCTAAAGCGTGGCTGCTGGCCGTGCACTTTTTACGCCGTATGCTGCCCTGGACGCTTGCCTTTGCCCTGACGCTAGGGATCGGTCAAATCCTACCTTATAGCCCCGGGCGTGCCGTGGTGCAGGTCGTGGCGTATATCTGCCTGTGCGGCCGAGCACTCTCAGTGGTGTTTGAAACTGTAATTGCCTTCTTCAGCCGTGGGCACCGCTTCCCGGCCGTACAGGTGCTGCAGCATAAAGCGCTGCGGGGTTTGTTTGTGATCGGTGCGCTCATTGCCTTAGGCGATGCGGTGAACTCCACACGCTTGGTAGAGCTGCTGGGGGCAGAGCTTTCCAGCCTGGTATCGGTGCTGGCGAACATGCTGGCAGCGCTGTTATCGGCGCGCTTTATCTTCAAATTTCAACGCCCGGTACGCCATCTCATTTGTAACCGGCCCTATAAGCAGCGCCGGGATGCCAGCGCCGCCGTTGAGATGATTCGTGCACTCGGCGGGCTTTGGCATATCCCCGCGCTCTTAATGGTGGGCGGCTCGCTGATGGCCATTTTTATCACCGTAGGTGATGTGGGCACGGCACTGGCGCGCTCCATTGTCTCTGCCAGCCTGCTGGTACTCACGCTGGTAGCCACAGGGCTGTTACGTCGTCAGTCCGAGCGGCTTAACAAGCGCCGTCATCGCCGCCGCTTTAGCCAATATCGTAAGCGTTTGGAACGCTTTGGCTTTGTGCTGGCGCATATCTGCGCGTGGATGGTGTTTGCCGAGCTCTCCATGCAGGTGTGGGGCGGTTCGCTGTTTGGCCTGGGCCAGCAGGCGGTGGCCAGCGCCCGCATTGGGCAAGCGCTGGTTAGCCTGGGGGCGACGATTTTGCTGGCATGGCTGGTGTGGATCTTTGCCGATACGGCCATTCAGCGGGCGCTGACCTCTTCGGCCCGCTCCCGTGGGCGGCGGGTGAATCAGGCCCGGGCGCAAACCATTACGCCGATGATTCGCAACGTTATTTTTGTCACGATTTTGATTATTGCGGTGATTGCGGGGCTGGCCAACCTTGGGGTGAACGTCACGCCGCTGCTGGCGGGTGCCGGTGTGATTGGTCTGGCGATTGGTTTTGGTGCTCAAACGCTAGTGCAGGATTTAATCACCGGTATTTTTATCCTGATTGAAGACTCGTTGGCGGTAGATGACTTTGTGCAGATCAACGGCCATATGGGTACGGTTGAAGGGTTAACGCTGCGCACCGTGCGGCTGAGGGATCTCGATGGCGTGGTGCATATCATTACCTTCAGCCGGATTGAGTCAATTCACAATATGTCACGTCAGTTCGGTATCGCCCTGATGCGTATCCGTATTCCCTACGATATGAAGATTGACGATGCGATTACCCTGATGCAGGAGACGGCTCAAGAGCTGCGTAAAGACCCGATGATGCGCCACTACATTTGGTCGCCGCTGGAGATGCAGGGCGTACAAGGCTTTGAAGAGGGCTGCCCGATTTTGCGGATGCGCTTTCGTACCGCGCCGGAAATGCAGTGGGATGTTTCGCGTGCGTTTAACCTGCTGTTGAAGCAGCGCATGGAAGCTCAAGAGATTGACCTGGGCGTACCGCGTTTGAGTTTGAGTATGGAGGCGCGTTCAGAGTCGCGTATGGAAGACACCTCAGGCACCGATTTAAGCTTTGAGCGGGGCGAGGAGGGCGGCTCCTCTCGCCAGCAAGAAGATCACAAAAAGCCCGCGCCGCCTAAGCCCGCGCCGCGACCCACCCAGGCAGAAATTCGCCAGGATGAGCGGGAGCGCCGTGGTGCTTCAGCCCATGCCAAGCCCCAGGCTCAAGGCAAACCCCAAAGCGAGGCCTATGCCCGTCCCCACGGTGAAAACGGTGATGAGTAGCCACGGGCCGCGCAGGCGACGCCAGCGGTTGTAAAGTGATACCGCGTGGCTGACGCGGTCGACTAGCTCATCGTGGCGGGAGATCGCGTTATCCGGCGGCAGTGAAAAGTCGTTGGCCACATCGCCCTGCCAATGGGCACCGTGGGTGAGCCCCAGCCGAGCGCGTAGGCGCCCAATATCGCTGAGCGTATGGTGCAGGGTATCGTAGGTTTCCCGATGTGGAGCGACGGCTAGCACAGCGGTAGCGTCCTGACGCAGAGCACTGTTTGGGCAGCGGGCCACCGCACTGTGAATCTGGTGATCGTTCGCATCAGGCGCTAGGGCCAGGCGTTGATACAGGTCGCGCATAATTCTGGTGATCTCCCCCAAGCGGTCACGATTAATAGGTTTGCATCAGGTAATCATAGGCATTTTTGATGCGTTGAAAGCGTGCCGATGCCAGCGCTACCTGATGCTCACTTTCGGAGTAAAAGCGGTCTGGGTGATGTAGCTGTGCCATTCGTCGATAGGCCTTGCGAACATCGGTTTTGCTGGCGCCAGGCGTCAGCCCAAGCACCGCCAGAGCTCGGGTAGTGCGATCAGGCGGCGGTGGGCTGCTAGTGCGGCGGTAGTGGTGCTGTCTTGCCTCTTCCTGGCGTGCCTGCTCTTGACGCTCCCGCTCCCGGCGCGCCTGTTCCTGGCGTGCTTGCTCTGCTTTAGCTTGCTCTGCCCTGGATTTATCTGCTCTGGCCTGCTCAGCGCTAGCCTGTTCAGCGCGGGCTTTCGCATGACGCTCTTTCTCTTTCTGCTGCTGTTTTTCCTGCTGCTTCTGCTTCTTTTCCTGCTGTTTGTTCGCTTTGGCACGCTGCTGCTGTTCTGCCTGAGCGCGTGTCGCTTTTTCCCGCTCAGCGGCTTCGGCGGCTTCCTTCGCCTTCTGGGCGTAATGGTCAGGGTCGTGGGTTTGCCAGTAAGCCTCGCGGCTGGGGTCTTCAGGTGGGCGCAGTGGCTTACCGGTCAGTTCTTGAAAAAGCGTTCCTAAGGTAGCGGGAGTGACATTTAACAAATCGGCAAGAAAACGCAGAATGTAATGATTCGCCAGCGAAATAGCGCCATCGTCGGTGGCCACCGTAATCGCTTGATGCATCACACTCAGGCTACGCTCGTTAGAACACTCTTTACGCACCACTTCAGCGGCGAGCTGAATAGCGTGAAGATCTTGGCTATGGGCAATGCTCATCACTGGCCCCAGCTCATGCCCGTGGCGAAACTGCGCTGTTACCTGAGCTAACCGGCGCCGTCTCTGACCTTCCGAGACGTGCTGTCGGTGCACCAGTACCCAGCCCAGCAGTAGCAGTGTGGCCGTATCCACTTGGCTGCGGCTTTTGAGTAGCAGCAGCTCAAAGGGTGAAAAACGGGCGATGGACATTCCCTAGCTCCAAGGCGAAGAAGTAGACCGTAGCCTCTGTATGGCAGATCACTATGGCGAATTAACTATGGTATATCATCGTGTTTGGCAATGAAGTAGGAGATTTGTGAGGTGATCAACGTTGAGCGTAAAAATAGTTTTCAGCTGCGCCTGTCGCGACGGCTGAAAGAAGAAACTTCCCATACGCTTGATGTGTATCTTTTTGTGCCCAAAGAGCTTGGGTTGAGCACCCATGTGATCTCCGAAGCAGCATTTTATCATGGCGCGATCAGCGTCTCGCGCACCTACTACAGCGATGAATACCATCTGCCGCTGGTGCATAGCCGGTTGGCGAGTCGCAATCAGCTGGGCAGCGACTCTTACCGTCTAAGCCTCAGCCTTTACGCCTATCAATATGTAGGGGCCTTAGAGCGTACTACCCAAGCGATGCTCTCGGATGCGCGTAAACTGCGCCGCGAACCGGGTGATGATCAGCCCGCTTGGGAAGAGAAAGCCGCCGCGCTGCGTGAACAAATGGGGGAGATGAGCGACCTAAGCGACGGGATATTAAAACGCCTGCGGCGTAACCCACCCAGCGATGAGCGGCTTTATAAGTACTTTGCCAATATTGATAACTATCTCTCCTGGTTTACCGAACAGCAGCTATTAGCCCTGGTCGCGCATATGCCACGGGGAGGCCCGTTTAGTGACATCAAGCGGCGCTTTATTACCATCTGCCAGCGGGAAGGCGAGTATCGTCAAGCACAGGAATACAACGCGGAGCGCGTGAGAGAAGATCCCACTCGGATGTCGAATAAAATGCGCCTGCTGCGGCGACTGATTGAGCAACCAATCACTCTTAAGCAGCGTGCCCTGGAGCTGGGTAGCGGTGAACAAAAGGCGGTCAAAGCGCTGGCCACGGCGGTGGTGATGGCGTTTGTGTCACTGGGTGTCCTGCAGCTACGCAACGCCTTAGGGGATATTACCGCACTGTTTGTACTGGCCATGGCGCTGCTCTATGCGCTGCGGGAAGTTTTCAAAGACGATCTGCGTAACACGCTATGGCGCTGGCTGCGTCGTGGCCGTCCCAAGTGGCGTCGCCAATACATCGACCCTACCCGCAACGCCCTGGTGGGGCGGCAGCTTGAGTGGTTTGACTACAAACACTACTCCGCCTTGGATAGCGATATTCAGCAGATGCGGCGGCGCACCGTGGCTCAGCGTGACGAGGTGGTGATGCACTACCGCTCCAGCTCGCGCATGTCGCCGACGCGCTTTCTAAGCGGCTATGAACACACCCGCGAAACGCTGCATATCGACCTATCGATGCTGACTCGCCTGATGAGCAAAGAGAAGCATCACATCTACCGGTTAAAAGAGGGTCAATCGGTGCGGGAAAGTGTCGAGCGCCGCCACCTGTTTAACCTAGTGATACGTGAAACCGGCAGCGAGGACACGCCCTATCTCGCTCGCTGGAAAGTGGTGGTGAGTCGCTCGGGCATTGTGGATGTGGAGAAAGTCTCTGAAGAGAGCGCCATCCATCGACAATAACCTGCGCTAGATCAACCAAACAGCACTCAATCAAATCACTGATAGCGCAACCTCACACCGCGCACTAGTGTTAAAAGGAGGTGTTCATACCCTTTGACGCACTTGTTGCCAGGAGGTAGCCGTGCAAGCCATCGATATCATGACGTCCAAAGTGATTAGCGTAAGCCCAGATACTGATGTGCACGACATAGCGCACCAGCTGCTGGCCCATCGCATCAGTGCGGTGCCCGTGGTCGATGCCGACGGTCAAGTCGTCGGTATCGTGAGCGAAGGCGACCTCATGCGACGAGTCACCGATTCCGACTCGTCGTCTCATGGGGGCTCTTGGTGGCTTTCGTTATTTACTGGGGGTAAAGACGCGGGCGAGTATGTGAAGGCAAAGGGCAAAAAAGCCCATGAGGTGATGACCCCCGACCCGTTGACCATTGAGGAGAATATGCCGCTGCATGCCATTGCACGGCTATTGGAAAAACATCACATTAAACGCGTACCGGTCGTGCGCGAAGGCAAGCTGGTGGGCATTGTCAGTCGCGCCAATTTGCTACAAGGGCTAGCCAATGCGACGGTCGAGCCAGTGCCATCATCAATAGACGATCGTCAAATTCGCGACATAATACTCAATGAGGTAGATGCACAAACCGGCGTTCACACGGCCAGCATTAGCATCACCGTGACGAACGGCCATGTGGAAGTATGGGGGCTTGTGGAGTCCCAGGCGCAAAAACAAGCCGTGACGGTTGCGGCCGAAAATACCCCCGGCGTCCATTCGGTGGCGAACCATTTAGGTATGATGCCACGGGGTGCCACTTATTTTTAAACGGTCTCTCCAACGCCTGCTAAGCCAACAGCCCGCTGATAATATCAGCGGGTTTTTTATTCCTAATGACAATTAATGACCTTTATTTGACGACTAAAGTCCAAGAAGTAAACGTTTACTATTGCTACGTAAACGTTTACTTTTCTCTCAGGCGCTAACCTGAGCGGTTAGCAATGTGATCTACCTAACAGGCGAGGGAACGATGACACTGCGAGTCACCGTGTGGGGCGAAAACGTCCACGAGCAAACCAACGAGGTGGTAGCGCGCATTTACCCAACCGGCATGCACCAGTGCATCGCCGATGGCTTGAACGAATCAGAGGCGCTGTCCGCCACCGCCGTCACGCTGCAAGACCCAGAACAAGGGCTTAGCGAAGAGACGCTGGAAAATACCGACGTGCTGCTGTGGTGGGGCCACGCTGCCCATGGCGATGTATTAGAAGAGACCGTTGATCGGGTGCAAAAGCGCGTGCTGCAGGGCATGGGGTTGATCGTGCTGCACTCCGGCCACTACTCCAAAATTTTCAAACGGCTGATGGGCACCACCTGCTCGCTGAAATGGCGAGAAGCCGGTGAGCGTGAGCGCCTTTGGGTCGTCAATCCTGGCCACCCCATCGTACAAGGCCTAGGGGATTATCTGGAGCTGCCCCATACCGAAATGTACGGCGAGCCCTTTGCGGTGCCGAATCCGGATGAGGTGATCTTTATCAGCGCCTTTGAAGGCGGCGAAGTATTCCGCTCCGGCCTGACCTACAAGCGTGGCAACGGCAAGATTTTCTACTTCCGCCCCGGCCATGAAACCTACCCGATCTACTACGACGAGCAGGTAAAGCGGGTGCTCAAAAATGCCGTTGTCTGGGCACAGCCGGAAGGTTCCCGTTGGATCGACAGCTGCCCCAACGTGCCCGCCGACCAGGCGCCCAACTCGGTCGAGATCAAAGGTGAAAGCTTACATAAACCCGGCGAGGAGGGCTTCAAATGATCCGTTTAGCGATTATTGGCGCAGGCAGCATGGCGGGCGAGCACGCCAAGCACTACGGCCGCATCGAAGGCGTTGAAGTGGTCGCCGTCTGCGACCGAGATTTCCCCAAAGCGCAAGCGTTTGCCGAGCGCCACGGCATTGCCGATGTGTATCAAGACCTGGACGCCATGCTGGCCCGGGATGATATCCACGTGGTGAGCAACGTCACCCCGGATGGTGTTCACAAGGTCACGTCGCTGGCCGCCATTGCCGCAGGCAAACATATCCTGTGTGAAAAGCCCCTGGCCACCAACGCCGAGGATGCCCATGAGATGGCCGCCGCCGCCCAGGCCGCCAACGTCATCAACATGGTCAACTTGAGCTACCGGGATGCCCCCGCCATTCAGCATGCCCGTGCGCTCGTCACCGGCGGCGCCATTGGCACCGTGCGCCATGTGGACGCTAGCTACCGCCAAAGCTGGCTGGTGAGCAATGCCTGGGGCCGCTGGAACGAAGAGAGCCAGTGGCTATGGCGGCTCTCGGAAGCCCACGGCAGCAAAGGCGTGCTGGGCGATGTCGGTGTGCACATCGTCGATTTCGCCAGCTTCCCGGTGGGCGATATCACTCGCGTGAACTGCGAGCTGACCTGCTTCGATAAAGCGCCGGATAACCGCATTGGCGACTACGTGCTGGATGCCAACGACACCGCGCTGATGCGCGTGCGCTTTGCTAACGGTGCCATGGGAACGATTCAGGCGACCCGCTGGGCCACCGGCCACCACAACTCGCTAACGCTGAGCGTTCACGGCGATAAAGGCGCGATTCGTGTGGATCTGGATGCCTCGAAAGACGACGTACAGGTATGCCTGAACGACGATGTGCATCCTGCCCGCTGGAGCACGGTTAAAGCGCCGCCCACGCCCAGCATTTATCAGCGCTTCATCGAGAGCATTCGCACGGGCGAGAACGACCAGCCTGACTTTGCCCGTGGTGCGGCTATTCAAACCGTGCTGGACGCCTGCTTTGTGTCCAGCTTGGAGGACCGCAGCCTGGCGATTGCTAGCTAACGAGACTGTTTCATTACGCATCTTCTAAAAGCAAGACACCCAATAACAAGATGAGGACTCCACGATGCGCCACACGCTAAAAGCACCGCTGCTACTCATGACCCTGCTGCCCACGGCGCTGCCTGCTTTGGCCGCCGAGATCACCGTTGCCTGCGGCGACGGTGGGGCGGCAGATTTCTGCCCTGAACTCTCCCAGCGCTGGGCCGAGGCCAACGGCCATCAGGTCAATATTGTCACCACGCCTGCATCGGCCACTGAAAAGCTTTCGCTTTATCAACAGCTGTTAGGCAGCCAATCACAGGATGTTGATGTGCTGATAGTGGATATCGTCTGGCCGGGCCTGCTGGCAGAGCACTTGGTGGATTTGAACGACTACCTTCCACAGGGCGCAGCGGAGGGGTTTATTCCCTCGCTGATGGAGAACAACACCGTGCAAGGCAAACTGGTTGCGCTGCCCTGGTTTACCGATGCCGGACTGCTCTACTACCGCCACGACCTGCTTGAGCAGTATAGCGCTGACGTGCCGCAGACCTGGCAAGCGCTCACCGACACCGCCCGGCGCATTCAAAACGCCGAACGGGAAGCGGGCAACGAGCGCATGCATGGTTTTGTCTTCCAAGGGCGCGCCTACGAAGGGCTGACCACCAACGCGCTGGAGTGGGTGGCGAGCTACGGCGGCGGTACTTTTGTGGATGCCGAGGGGCAGGTCACGGTGAACAATCTCCAGGCGGTGGAAGCGCTGGCGCTAGCGGCCTCTTGGGTGGGTGATATTAGCCCGAAAGGCGTGCGTAACTACATGGAAGAGGAAGCGCGCGGCGTTTTCCAGGCGGGCAACGCGGTGTTTATGCGCAACTGGCCCTACGTGTGGTCGCTGGGGCAAGCGGACGGCACGCCGATCCAGAACAAGTTCAGCGTAGCGCCGCTGCCCAGCGGGCCAGAGGGTGAGTCCGTCGCGACGCTAGGCGGTTGGAACTGGGCGGTGTCCCGTTACTCGGATGAGCCGCAGGCGGCCGCTGATCTGGTTGCTTATCTCACCGCCGAAGCCCAGCAAAAAGCCCACGCCATTGAGTTTGGCCGCAACCCCACGCGCCCAGCGCTCTATGAAGATGAAGACGTGCTGGCCGCGCAGCCGTTTATCGGTGAGCTGTATGAGACGGTGATGAACGGCGTGCCGCGCCCGGCCAGCATTACCGGCGATGCCTATCCGCGGGTCTCCAACGCGATCTTCAACCGCGTGCACGATGCGCTGTCCGGCAGTATCACGCCGGAGCAGGCTGTGCAGCAGTTGGATAGCGAATTGGCGAGACTGGGACGGCGTGGCTGGTAGCGCGAGCGACGTTAGCGTCCGTGCATTCAGCGATTTTCGGCCCCGCTTTTTGTACAATCAGGGCCCGACTGGCTGAGGCATGGCATGAAACAGAACAAACCGAGCGCGCAAACCGCCACCATTCGTGAAATTGCCCGGCGTGCCGAGGTCTCGATTGCCTCGGTAAGCCGGGCGCTGAACGGCAAGCCGGGGATCAGCGACGCGCTGCGCGACAAGATTCTCACCATCAGCCGCGAAGTGGCCTATCAGCCCAGCGCGGCGGCGCGGCAGCTCATTAGCGGCAAAGCCGCCGTGGTGGGCATTTCATTGGGGCGGCAGGACATTGAGCTGCGCCCTTACTATATTCTGCTCTATCAACACTTAACCGTAGCGCTGCACCAGCAGGGCATGGTGCCGATCTTCTTTCATCACGACCAAACCCATGAGCTGCCCGAACGGGCGGGCGCGGCGATCTTGCTAGGGGAAACGGGTGAAGACGAGCGCCCAGGCGTACTGCGCGCGGCGGGCATACCGTTTGTACGCATTGGCAATGCGGGGGAAGGCTTTTCGGTGGCTCCGGACGATGTCTCGGGGCTATACCAGATCACTCAGCATCTGATTCAACAGGGGCGAACGCGGATTGCCTTCGTGGGCGGAGAGTTGGACGTACCGCGCCCCCACAGTCGCCTTTCCGGTTACCAGCAAGCGATGGCAGAGGCAGCGCTTAGCGAGCAGCTACTGAGCCTGCCCCATCGGTTTACTTCCGACTCCCTGACCAGCTACCGCTACCTTAACCGTATTCTCAACCATGACGACCCACTACCGTTCGATGCGCTGGTCTGCGCTACCGACGAGCTGGCGCTCGGCTGTGTTGCCGCGCTGGAAGATCGCGGTATCAGTGTACCCGAAGAAGTGGCCGTCACCGGCTTTGATGACCTGCCCACCTTAGCCACAGGCTTAACCACGGTGCGCCAGGATATTGCGGCCATTGCGGCGATGAGTGTCGAGCTACTGAGCGAAGCGCTGGCGGGAAAAGCGCCCCGGCACGTGTCGCTGCCGGTGGCGCTAGTGCTGCGCGAGAGTGGTTAGTGACTACCTTTGTCAGGTCTGACATGAATGTTGATGGCTGTGCCTGATCTGTGGAATGGTTACGGCACGCTAAAAAATAATATTGTTTTGACCTGGATTCATAGAATAACCGCAGCACTTTGGATCACACAGTAGAGGAAGGAGGGCCAGCGCCGGTACCCTCTCGAC
>NZ_JAWJBT010000029.1:0-39333 GCF_046536035.1 Halomonas sp. SIMBA_159 | reverse complement strand
CCGGCACAAGTGTTCCTGGGAGAGTATTCAGGAGCGCTGGAAACCGCGGGTGCTGCGCTTAATGTTTGAATTCAGGGATTGAGTCATAGACTTATAAGTTGATGTTTTAAAATGTCTTTTTTTAATTAACCGTATAACTTTTTAAGGTTTAATGGCAGCGGTATTAACAATGTGTTTTATACTGGAAACCACCAACGCCACCCAGCAGCGCAGAACATACCTAGTGCAATCGAAACCAGTGGACTTCTTAGTATGATTGCCACTGTTCCTGCGGCAATAGCTGCAATACGCACGCCACCGTCGCCATGCACTATGATCGGCGTAATAACGGCAATCAGCACTGAACTAGACATTGCATCAATGAATCTCCGAACCCGTGGGCCTAGAGGCACGCGCGCCATTATGAGTAGCCCAAGTACTCTGGAGCCATAAGCAATGACGACCATTAATATGATGGCTATCAAAGACTCCCATACGGGCGAAAAATTCATACAGTGCTCTTCCTGAACCAGCGTCCTGGTAACAAGACCGCCACCATGCCACCGATGATAGCGCCCACCATCACATGCAGGTAAGGCGGCAACCACCAGTACGCCATTAATGCACTTGCCGCTGCAGCCAGCCAGGGTAGAGCCATTGCTGCTTTGGGGTTGCCACCGACAACAATCATAAGCAGAAAGCACAGCATAATTACATCAAGGCCAAAGCGTTCAGGCTGGGCAATTCCTCCACCAAAGGCTAGCCCTATTGCTGTCCCCATGACCCAGGCCCCCCATAGCGCTATCCCTCCACCTAGAAGAATACCTAGGTTTCGCTCACCACGCTGATACTCTTTCAGTGCCATCGCCCAGTTTGAGTCGGTCAGCAGAATCACCATTGCGAATTGTTGGCTCCTAGGTAATGACCGGAGCCAGGGATAGAGCGCTGCGCTCATTAGCATATGCCGAGTATGGATCGCGAGTGTGACCGCCGCCAAAGCAAGTAGTGGTAAAGGCGGATGCCACATCTCCAGGGCGGCAAATTGCGATGGCGCTGCGAATACAAATAGACTCATTAACATCGCTTCCCAACCCGCTAGACCTTGGTGCACTGCGGCAACTCCAAACGCTAATCCAAAAGCGACCGTAAAAACTGCTAAAGGCAGCATCATACGAATCCCTCTCAAGGTGCCTGCTGTATCAAGTCGAGTGGGATTTTCCTTTAGTTTCATTGCTTAATCGTTCTCCGCAAAAATAGCTATGTCAAAAACAAACAGGCCTGCTTGTTTTTTTATTATTTGAAGTCTAGATTGAATTATGTGCACGCGCCACATCCGGTGACGTGTCAACAATACAAAGCGGTACAACAGAAAAAAACAGCCGTTTAAATCGGCCTGGGAAACTATATGAACTTCACTCGTAATACGCTGACACTCGCCGTTGGAGCGCTGGTCTTGCCAATTGTTGCTTCTTCGGCTCATGCAGCAACTTCCTTTATTGCCAATTCATTCTACGATCAGCAACATCCCCACTCCCGTTACGGTTACATCGAGTGGGCAGAAATGGTCAAGGAACTCTCGAACGGCGAACTGCAGCCCGAGGTTTATACTGGCACCGTACTGCTGGCACCCCGGGCTAACCTGCAGGGTATCCAGGATAACGTGGTTCAGGTTGCTCATCATGCAGCTATCTATACGCCTTCTGAAATGCCGGTTGCGAATGCCGTTCAGGAGTTAGGGTTTAACTATGATGACCCGCTGATTGGCATACTGGCAGTGACAGACTTCAGCCTTAACAATCCCACCCAGCTAGCTGAGTGGGAAGAGCTGGATATTGTCTACCTGGGTGCCTATAACACGCCTTCCTATGTGCTGTTCTGCCGCGAGCCAGTCCGCAATTTAGAAGAGCTGCGCGGTAAGCGTATTCGTACCGCAGGTTCTACTGTTTCTGCCTGGGTCGAGCAAGCCGGTGGAACGCCCGTCAATGTGCCTTCCAGTGAGATGTACAGCGGCCTCGATCGTGGCTCGCTGGACTGCGCCTCTAATGCAGCTAATGACTTGATTGACCGCTCATTGTGGGAGGTTGCCGAGCACACGACGCTGTTGCCGACCGGTATGTATTGGTCTGGCCCTCAGTGGGGTTTCAACGCGGGCTTTTGGGCTAGCCTCAGCGATGAAGAGCGCGATGTCTTCAAAGAAGCGACTGCCAAGGCAATGACACGCATGATTGTCCAGTATCTGGGCGCTTCTGAAGCCGCACTGGAAGAAGCCGCTTCTCAAGGCAACAACATCTACGAGCCCGAAGATGATCTGATGGCTTCCGTGGAGGCTTTCCGCGATGAGGCCTTGGCCAATGTCTACGATAAGGCCCGCGATGAGTACGGCGTTGAAGACCCAGAGGCGCTGATTGATGATTTTATCGCGACCTACGAAAAGTGGGATGCCTTAATCAGCGAGGTTGATCGCGAGGACGAAGAGGCACTGGCCGAACTGGCCATGGAAGAGATCTACAATAAGCTTCCTGCTGACTACGGAATCTATTAACGCTGCAACATTGAGGCCGCCGCATTGAGGCGGCCTAGGCCAAATAAGGGTTCGCTATGACGAAGCGACAGAATCAAGAAGAACGCTCACGCCAAACCCAGGCTCGGGTGACGCAAGCGACTATCGAATGCATTCTCGAGAAGGGCATTCGTGCCACTTCAACGGTAGATGTTGCACGTCTGGCGGGCGTTTCCCGTGGCGCTTTAGTTCACCATTACCCCTCTAAGACATTATTGATGCAGGCGGCGCTTGAGGACTTGCTTAGTCGCGAAGTGGAAAGCGTAAGGGAGATGGCCGTAAAGGTTAAAGCGGGTGAGCTTAACTTTGACAGCCTGCTTAAAGCGCTGCATGAGCACTTCAAGGGTGACCTTTATATGGTGACTCTCGAATACCTCACTAATGCGCGAACCGACCCCGATATCATGAAAGTGCTGATACCGCTGGCAGCAAAGTTCAATGACTCTTTGGAGCAGATTTGGGAGCAGTTAGTCGCCAGTTCCAAGCACACTTCACATCAGAATCGCGTCGCCCTGAACGCCACCTTGTGCATGATGCGAGGTATGGGGGCGCAAAGCATTTGGCGTGATGACCCTGAACTCTACCGCGATATGCTGCTGTTCTGGAAAGAGACGCTTCTGGAGCTGGGTTTTTCTGCCTCAGATGCGAAGAGGAGTGAGCCTGTATGATCGCCAGACACGTGGAGTCGTTGAGCCAGTGGATCGCCAAAAGTGCCATGGTGCTGGCGGCACTGTTTCTGGTGCTTATGGCACTGCATGTCTCACTCGATGTTGGGCTGCGCTACTTATTCGGAAAGTCGTTTACAGGCACCTTGGAGTTTGTCTCTTTTTACTACATGGTCGCCGTCGTCTTTCTGCCGCTCGCCTATGTCGAACTTCAGCGCGAACACATCAGCGTGGATGTGCTGGTGGGAAGGCTTCCGCCCAGCGCCCAACTGGTACTTTACTTGTTTGCCAGCACCCTTGGTCTCCTCTATTTCGGCATGCTCTGTTACCAGAGCTATCTAGATGCATTACGTGCTACGGCTCGAATGGAAACGGCCATGGCCAATTTCACCTTCTATTTATGGCCCAGTCGCTGGGCGTTACCGGTTGGCTTCGCGGCTATGTGCCTGGCCATCCTCGCCAATATGATTAAGGCGCTGCAACAACGCCAAGCCCTGTAGGAGTTTCCTAATGAGTAATATCGAGATAGGTGTGGCAGGCATTGCCATCGCCTTGTCCCTTATCGCCCTGCGCGTGCCAATTGGCGTTGCACTAGGCTTGGTGTCGATCATCGGCATTGGTGAAATGACCAGCATGCGCGTGGCCTGGGGCATGATTTCGGCCACTCCGTTCGACTTCGCGGGCACCTGGGAGCTGACCGCTGCGCCTATGTTTCTGTTCATGGGCTATTTGTGTACCAGCACTAATATGACCCAAGGCCTGTTTCATGCTATGCGGCTTTATCTGGCACGCTTGCCAGGCGGCCTGGCTGTTTCTAGTGTCATGGCCTCTGCCTTCTTTGCCGCCGCCTCCGGCTCTAGCGTCGCAACATCGGCGGCCATGTCGCGTATTGCCGTGCCCGAAATGCTCAAGCATAACTACGACAAGGGTTT
The DNA here is from genome assembly GCF_046536035.1 of Halomonas sp. SIMBA_159. Taxonomy (NCBI): domain Bacteria; kingdom Pseudomonadati; phylum Pseudomonadota; class Gammaproteobacteria; order Oceanospirillales; family Halomonadaceae; genus Halomonas; species Halomonas sp. SIMBA_159. The sequence continues at coordinate 35,197 of NZ_JAWJBT010000029.1, read as the reverse complement.
GGCAACCGGTACCGTCGCCGCATCAGGAACACTTGGCTCGTTGATTCCCCCCAGCGTGCTGCTGGTGCTCTATGGTGTTTACGCCCAGGTGTCGGTGGGCCAGCTGTTTATGGCGGGATTCATTCCCGGTGTGCTTTCTGCATTGCTTTATATCGGCATGATTATTGTGCGCACCAAGCTAAATCCCAGCCTGGCGGGCAACACCGATGTACGCTCTAGCTGGGACGAGAAGTGGGAGGCCTTTAAAAATATATGGCCGTTGCCGCTGCTGATTGGCTCAGTCCTTGGAGGGATTTTTCTGGGTGTTTTTTCACCTACTGAAGCGGGGGCAGTGGGTACCTCAATTGCCGCTCTGATTGCCTTGGCACGTCGCACACTAACTTTTTCAGCCATTCGGGAAGCGCTGATTCGCACGGCGGTAAGCACGGCAAGCATCTTTATTATTCTTATCGGGTCGCTGTTTTTTACCCGTTTCTTAGCTATGAGTGGCGTACCCGCTGCTTTCTCCGAAATAATTCTCGGCGTCAGTACTGAGACTTGGTGGATTATTCTCGCTGTGGCAGTGATCTATCTTGTGTTGGGTATGTTTATCGATTCCATTGGCTTACTACTACTCACTCTGCCGTTAATTCTGCCCCTAGTAGAAGGCGCAGACCTCAACTTGATCTGGTTCGGCATCATCGTCGTCAAGCTGCTTGAAGTGGGGCTGGTTACCCCGCCTATCGGGCTCAATGTTTATGTCATTAAAGGTGCCCTGGGTAATAGCGTCACTCTGTCTGAAGTCTTTAAGGGCGTCGCCTGGTTCATCGTCATGGATATTGTTGCCCTGCTGTTGATTGTGCTTATCCCGGCACTTTCGCTCTACCTCCCTCAAAAAATGTTTTAACGCTACTCTCACATGGAAAATCCACAAGGAATACTCATGACAACAACACGTTTTATTAATGCCAACGTTATTGATACTCGCAACGGAAAGGTACTCGCCAACCAGCAGGTGCGCATTCAGGATGGCCGGGTAGTCGATGTGAGCGATTCGCCGCTAGAGGACAGTGATGATCACGTCATCGATATTCAGGGCCACTTCCTGATGCCCGGCTTGGTTGATTCGCATGTCCACGTCACGGCAATCACCCCCAATTTTGCATTGCTTGAGACGCTCTCGCCTTTCTATGTCGGTGCCAAATCAAGCGAGCTGCTGGAAGCTATGTTGATGCGCGGATTCACGACCGTGCGTGACGCTGGCGGTGCAGATTACGGGCTAGCCAAGGCTGTCGATGAAGGCGCTCTGGTCGGTCCGCGTATCATGTACGCAGGGAATGCACTCTCCCAGACCGGCGGTCACGCCGATATGCGTGGCCCAGGTCAGCAAACCTTTGAAGGCTGCTTCTGCTGCGCTGGTTTAGGTCGTGTTTGCGATGGTGTAAGTGAAGTACGCCGGGCCGCTAGGGACGAGATTAGAAAAGGGGCCACCCAGATCAAAATTATGGCGTCTGGTGGCGTCTCTTCACCTACCGACCGTATCGACAGTACTCAGTTTTCGCTTGAGGAAATTGATGCCATCGTGGAAGAAGCCACCGCCGCCAATATTCACACCATGGCCCATGCTTATACGGCGCGCGCTATCAACCGGCTTATCCCGCGAGGTGTTAAGACCATTGAGCATGGCAACCTAATGGACGAGGAGAGCTGTCGTCTATTTCTTGAGTACGATGCTTATCTTACGCCTACTCTTTGCACTTATGATGCCTTGGCGAAAGAGGGAGTAGAAGCTGGCATGGCAGAGCATCTTCAGCGGAAAGTTTATGATGTCCTCGATGCTGGCGGAAAAGCTTTGGAAATGGCGCAGCGCTATGGTGTGAAGATGCTATATGGCTCTGATCTGCTTGGCCGGATGCAGCGCCATCAGCTTAATGAATTTAATTTGCGCAAAGACGTGGTTCCAACGGATGAGTTGATTCGTGCAGCAACTAGCCATGCTGCTGATGCTTATGGCCATACCGGTGATTTCGGAGAAATCATTCCAGGCGCGAGAGGAGATGTCATAGTACTCAAAGATAACCCTCTCGAAGATATTACTGTGCTTACGGATCCAGATTCTCAGCTCTTATTAATTATGAAAGATGGAGCTGTCTATAAAAACCAGCTTTAGTAGGGAGGATGTTAAAAAGATTAGTTTGTTGATAAGGAGGTTGTTGATTTGAGAAGCGATGCTCCGATAGTCTAATCTACGCTCTAATTTTAATATCAAAATATATTAGTACCAAATAAACGGGCAACTATTTGCCCGTTTATTTACAGGTGCTTACGCATCACCGTCCCGGCAGTTGCTCCGGCCCAAAAGCATCGGGCAGCAGGCTGTCCATGGTGTAGGTTTTTAGCACTTCACCCTGCTTGGAGAGCACCATGATTTGCGTGCTGGGGGTGGCGAACTCGCGGATGCGCTGGCGGCAGTCGCCGCAGGGCGTGCAGAGATGCTCGCCGGGGCCCATCACGTAGACCTTGGCTAGCTCGCGCTGGCCAGCGGTAATCATGGCAGAGATGGCCGAGGCTTCGGCGCATAGCCCTTTGTAGTGGGCCACTTCTACGTTGCTACCCGCAAACTGCTGACCGTCTGGGCACTCCATCACCGCCGCCACTGGGTGGTTGGAGTAGGGCGCGTAGGCGTTGCCCAGGGTGGTCAGCAGCGTGTCTACCAATGCCTGATCCGCTTGGCTCATGGCGTTATCCTCTCAGTGGGCGCTTGATTCCAAGCGGTTAAGCGTTGGCAGCGTCGTCGCGCAGGACGGTGTCGAGCGCAATCACCATCATGTCATTGAAGGTGGTTTGACGGTCGGCGCTGGAGAGCGAGTCGCCTTTCAGAATGTGGTCAGACACGGTGCAGATGGTCAGTGCGCGGGCACCGAACTCGGCTGCCACGCCGTACAGGCCAGCGGCTTCCATCTCAACGCCGACGATGCCGTAGCGCTTCATCAGCTCAGCCATATCGGTTTGCGGGTTGTAGAACAGGTCCGCTGAGAAGATGTTGCCGACTTTGACCGGCACGTTCTGCGCTTTGGCGGCGGCGACGGCGTGGCTGGTCAGCTCAAAATCGGCGATGGCAGCGAAGTCGTGGTCGTTGAAGCGCATGCGGTTCACTTTGGAATCGGTGCAGGCACCCATACCAATCACCACGTCGCGCACGTTGACATCGTCGCGTACCGCGCCGCAGGAGCCGACGCGAATGATCGACTTGACGCCGTAATCGGTAATCAGCTCTTTGGCGTAAATGGAGACGGAAGGAATACCCATACCGTGGCCCATTACGGAAATCTCGCGGCCTTTGTAGGTGCCGGTGTAGCCGAACATACTGCGCACGTCGTTTACTTGGCGCACGTTCTCCAGATAGGTATCCGCGATGTACTTGGCGCGCAGCGGGTCGCCGGGCATCAGTACGGTATCGGCGAAATCGCCCTTTTCGGCATTGATATGTGGGGTAGCCATGAGACACTCCTCTGCAAAAATTAGTAGCCAGAACAACCCTAGGCGGGGGCGCTGTAAACCCTTCCCTGGGCGCTACTTTCGCCATCCCTGGCGAAAGACCCCCGCTACGGGTTGATTCTGGCTGTGCACATTAGCGTGCAAATAATGGGTGATCGGCCTTTATGCCGCGTTAGGTAAAAAGCTCTCGCCATCGGCCATGGCATCTACGGCGAAGAACGCCGCGAGGGTTTGGCCAATGTCGGCGAAGGTGCCGCGCTCGCCCAGCGCGCCGGGGGCGAAGCCTGCGCCGCGTACCATGATCGGCACGTATTCGCGGGTGTGCTCGGTGCCTTCCCAGCTGGGGTCGCAGCCGTGGTCGGCGGTGAGCAGCAGCAGGTCGTCGTCGTTGAGGGCGGCCAACAGCTCCGGCAGGCGGGCATCGAAGTGCTCCAGCGCAGCGGCGTAGCCCGGCACGTCCCGGCGGTGGCCATAGACCGAATCGAAATCCACGAAGTTGGTCATGATCATGGTCGGGCGGTCGCTGGTCTCGTTGGCGGTGCGCGCCACTTCCGCCAGGGTGGCTTCCATCAGCGCGTCGTGGCCGCTGGCTTTGACCTTGTGGGTAATGCCGCAGTGGGCGTAGATGTCGGCGATCTTGCCAATCGACACCACTTCACCACCGGCGTCGGCGAGCTTTTGCAGCACGGTGGGGCTGGGCGGCTCAACGCTGTAGTCGCGGCGATTGCCGGTGCGGGCAAAGCTTTCGCGGTCGTCGCCGATAAACGGGCGGGCGATCACGCGGCCAATGTTGTAGGGCTCCAGCAGCTCGCGCACGGTTTCGCACAGTGCGTAGAGGCGCTCCAGGCCAAAGTGCTCTTCGTGGGCCGCAATCTGGAACACGGAGTCTGCGGAGGTATACACAATCGGTTTGCCGGTGGCGATATGCTCTTCGCCCAGGCGGGCAATAATCTCGGTGCCCGAGGCGTGGCAGTTGCCGATCACGCCCGTTAAATCCGCTTCCTGAACAATGGCATCCAGCAGTTCCAGGGGGAAACTGTTGGTTTTGTCGAGAAAGTAGCCCCAGTCAAAGCGCACCGGCACACCGGCAATTTCCCAGTGGCCGGAGGGAGTGTCTTTACCACTGGAGATCTCTTTGGCGTGGGCATAAGCGCCTTTCAACTGCTCGGGCAGGCTGACGCCTTCCGCCACGCTACCGGTGGCATCCCGGTGGGCGTGGAATAAGCCTAGCGCGGCCATATTGGGGAGCTTCAACGGACCGGAACGCTCGGCGGTATCCGCTTCGCCACGGGCGCAGGCGGCGGCGATGTGGCCTAGGGTGTCGGCACCCTGGTCGCCAAAGGTCGCGGCGTCCGGCGCGCTACCGATTCCAAAAGAGTCGAGTACTAAAACAACGGCACGGCGCATTAGGCTTCTCCTCGGAAGGTCTCTTGCAGCAGTGTGTCGGCGGCGGCTTCAGCGTCACCGATGGTGACCGCCGCACGTAGCTGGGCGGCGGCGCGGGCGGCGGCTTCTTCGGTGCGGGCGTGAACGATGGCCAGCGGGCGCTGGCTATCCACACGGTCGCCGATTTCGACGATATCGCTAAAGCCGACGCTGTGGTCGACGCTGGCGTCGTTACGCAGGCGGCCGCCGCCCAGTTCTACAACGCTCATGCCCACGGCGCGGGTATCGAAGCGCTGTACGATGCCACTCTGTTCGGGGTACACCGCTTGAATCACCGGGGCGGTGGCCAGGTAGCTGTCCGAGCGCTCCATAAAGTCGGCGGGGCCGCCCAGTTCGCGCACCATGCGGGCGAAGACTTCCGCCGCCGCGCCAGAGGTGAGCGCTTTATCCAGCTTGGTGAGGGCTTCTTCGCGGTTGGCGACGAGTTTGCCCGCAATCAGCATCTCAACGGCGAGTTCACGAGTGACCTGCATCACGCGGCTGTTGGCACGCTCGCCGCGCAGCAGCGCCAGGGTTTCGACGATCTCTACCGCGTTACCGGCACACGGGGCCAGCGGTTGGCTCATATCGGTGAGCAAGGCAGTGGTGGGCGTGCCCGCTTGGGTGGCTACGTTGGCGATACTTTTTGCCAGCTCGCGGGATTTTTCCGGTGTGGGCATGAACGCGCCGCTGCCGACCTTAACGTCCATGACCAGGGCGTCCAGGCCAGAGGCCAGCTTTTTACCCAGGATGGAGGCGGTAATCAGTGGAATGGATTCCACGGTGGCGGTGACATCACGCACGCCGTAGATGCGTTTATCCGCCGGGGCGAGGTTGCCGGTTTGACCGATGATTGCCACGCCGGTGGATTTTACGACATCGCTGAAGCGCTCGGGCGCGGGGTAGGGGTCGTAGCCGGGGATTGATTCCAGCTTATCCAGCGTGCCGCCGGTGTGGCCCAGGCCTCGGCCAGAAATCATCGGCACAAACGCGCCGCAGGCGGCGACCCAGGGGCCTAACACCAGCGATACCAAGTCACCCACGCCGCCGGTGGAGTGTTTGTCCACAATGGGGCCGGGCAGGTTGAGCGAATCCCACTGCATCACGTGACCGGAGTCCCGCGTGGCGGTAGTCAGCGCCACGACTTCTTCTCGGCTCATGCCGTTTAAAAACACCGACATGGTGAAGGCGCCAATCTGCGCGTCGCTGATGCGGTCGTCGGCGATGCCCTGTACGAAGGCTTTGATCTCTTCAGCGGGCAGCGGCTGGCCGTCGCGCTTCAGGCGAATCAGTTCTTGGGGGAGCAGGGCGTGGTGAGAAGCGTTAGACGGCATTTAGTAGCCTCCATTCGTCACGGCATCAGCATTGCCGTTTAGCGTGTTCAATAAGTTATTCAGCAGGCTGGATGCACCGAACCGGAAGTGTTCAGGCGTCACCCACTGCGGGCCCATAATGTCAGCGGCCAGCGCGAGGTACTCGGCGGCGTCTTCGGCGCTGCGTACGCCACCTGCGGCTTTGAAGCCAACGTCTTTGCCGCTGGCTTTAATCGCCTTGAGCATAATCTCGGCGGCTTCCAGAGTAGCGTTCACCGGCACTTTGCCAGTGGAGGTCTTGATGAAGTCCGCGCCACCTTCAATGGCCAGCTCGCTAGCGCGTTGGATAAGCGCAGGCTCTTTGAGTTCGCCAGATTCAATAATGACTTTTAGCTGGGCTTGTCCGCCGCAGGCGGCTTTACACATTTCTACCAGCTCGCGGCCGGTCTCTTCGTCGCCTGCCATCAGCGCGCGGTAGGGGAACACCACGTCGACTTCATGGGCGCCAGACGCCACGGCTTCGCGGGTTTCACGGGCAGCGCCCATGATGTCGTCGCCGCCGTGGGGGAAGTTAGTCACGGTAGCGATTTTGACTTGGCCATCCAGCTTGTGGGCGCTGAGCGCGCGGGCAGCGGTGACAATAAACTGCGGATAAACGCAAACCGCCGCCGGGTTGCCGAACGGCGTCTTCACCTGCTGGCACAGCGATTCAATGTCGCTGTCGGTGTCGCTGTCGTTCAGGCTGGTCAAATCCATGAGGGCCAGCGCTTGGCGAGCGGCTTGAATCAGTTGGGCTTGAGTGAGCTGGGGGGAGGCAGTCGCGTTCATGAAATTCTCGCAAATCAATAAAAGACAAAACGGGCACTGCGAAAACATAGCAGCGCCCGTTGCATGGTGTCGTACTCGCTGCGTTAAGCCGTAAGGTTGCCCAGCGCAATAAAGAAGCCAGCAATGGATGCCGACATCAAGTTAGAGAGTGTACCGGCCAATACGGCTTTCACACCGAAGCGGGCAATCTCTTTGCGACGCGTGGGCGCAATGCTACCCAGACCGCCCAGCAGAATCGCAATGGACGACAGGTTGGCAAAGCCACACAGCGCAAAGGAGAGAATCGCCATGGTGTGCGGGGTCATCAGTTGACCCGTCGCCGCCACCACCTGTTCCCCATCGATATAGGGAGCGAGGTTGATATAGGCCACGAACTCGTTGACCACCAGCTTCTGGCCGATGAACGAACCCGCCAGCGTCGCTTCTGCCCACGGTACGCCCAGCAGGAATGCCAGCGGTGCAAACAGCCAGCCGAGAATCAGCTCAAGGCTCAGCGATTCAAAGCCAAACCAGCCGCCAACGCCGCCTAAAATGCCGTTAACCAGCGCGATTAAACCGATAAACGCGAGCAGCATTGCACCCACGTTGGCCGCCAGCATTAGGCCAGAAGTCGCACCGGAGGCCGCTGCATCCAGCACGTTGGTGGGCTTGTCGTCCTGCTCTTTCAGCTCTTCATCAACCTTGGAAACGCTGTCGCTGTCTTCAGCGTCTTGGGTTTCCGGCATGATCAGTTTGGCGAACAGCAGGCCGCCCGGTGCTGCCATGAAGGAAGCCGCCACCAGATACTCCATCGGAATACCCAGCGCCGCGTAGCCTGCCAGAACGGAACCGGCTACCGATGCTAAGCCGCCACACATCACCGCAAATAGCTGCGAAGGCGTCATGCGGGCAATAAACGGACGCACCACCAGCGGTGCTTCGGTTTGGCCCACAAAGATGTTCGCGGTGGCGGAGAGCGATTCGGTACGCGAGGTGCCCAGTGCTTTTTGCAGCGCGCCACCCAGAATCCGAATGACCCACTGCATGATGCCCAGGTAGTAGAGCACGGCAATCAGCGACGAGAAGAAGATGATGACCGGCAGTACTTTGATGGCAAACACAAAGCCGACGTTTTCAACATCGGCCAAGCCGCCAAACAAGAAGCCGATACCGTCGTTGGCAAACACCAATACCTGGCTAACACCGGCGGAAATGGCTTGCAGCACCGCTTGGCCAAACGGCACGTAAAGCACAAATGCACCGATACCGGCCTGGATGGCAAAAGCGCCCAGCACGGTGCGCAGCCGAATTGACTTGCGGTCGTAAGAGAAGATCAGGGCGATGGCCACCAGGGTGACCATACCGACCAAGCTCATGATGAGGGTCATGGGAGTACCTTCGGATCGTGAGGAGTGTGAGCGATTACAGCAAGTTTAACTTAACTGAGTAGATCATCGCGTTTTGGTAAGCATCCGGGGTACCCAGTTTATTCTCTGAGTAGCGGTACTGCACGCCCGTGGTGATCAAATCAGAAGGATGCCACCACAGGCTGAGTGCGCCGTTGGTGCCTACGCTGCCAGCTGTACCGTTCACGTAGTTCTGAGACAGGTACTCATCGTCACGGCCGAACGTCTGCTCGTGCCAGTTGGTCACGCTGAAGTTCTGGTTCAGAGCGGTAAAGTCGTAGCCCGCGACCCAGCCTGCCATAAAGCCGTTCATACCGGTGTAGCTATTGCTTTGCACGCGCGCGGCACCGATGAACGGTTTGAACCACAGGCCGTTATCGAACGTAGTGCGGTAGCCAAGCCCCAGAATTTGGTCCTGCTCGCGGCCATTGAAGCCGTAGTCACGGAAATCATACACATGGGCGTACAGCGAAAGCGGGCTGTCGCCCAGGTAGATGTGCGAGGTCACTTTACCGGCGGTACGGAAGTTGTCTTTACCGCCACTGGCTTGGTCGAACTGATCGTTGGTCGGGTTCTCGAAATCGAAGAAGCCGTAAAATTCGCCCCAGCTAAAGCCGACGCCGCCTTCGATTTCAACAAATGTAAAGTCGCTTTTCGCCGCATTGCTGGCGGTGCGTGCTTCAGTACCGTTAGACCAATCCAGATAGTTGACTGAGACGTTGGCAAACGACCACAGACGGTCAAGGGTTTGCGGCTCGGCATCGTCGGCAAACGCAGGGGTTGCCACGGCAGCACTTGCCAGTAAAACGCCAGCGCCAAGCGTGACGAACGAAGAAGAACGAGAGAGGGATAGAGCAGTCATGGAAGCCTCAACAGGGTTGTATCTCGGTGCCAGGGCGGCTGGCATACCGACGTTATGGGTCGTGTGGGCTGGCGTTGATGTTAAAATTATAACATTGAGTGTTATTTTTTTAACGTTGATTTGCAAGTATTGTCACATCAACGCTGTTTAAATGTGATACGCGCATCATGCGCGGATGAAAGGGTGCATTGCAGTAGAAATAATCCAGTGGAAATAAGTGAGGGCCTGGCTCAGCATAGAGCGCTTGGCAGGGCATAATGCTGATAACAAAATGAATCATAAGGAGATGCTGGACATGAACGATCGGAGCGCACAGCGCTTGGCAATGCTGCAAGAGGCGCTGGCCAGCGGGGGAACGCTACATCTTCGTGATGCCGCTGAGCTGTGCGGAGTCTCCGAAATGACCATTCGACGGGATCTTTCAACGCAACCTTCGCCGATCAGCCTGCTAGGCGGTCGACTGGTCATGGCCAGCTACCCCGGCGTGACGCCGGTGTACGACCTAACGGAACAGCAGTCGAGCCACTATCAGGTCAAGCAGCGTCTTTGCCAGCGTGCCGCCAGCTTTATTGAAGAAGGCGATACGCTGTTTATCGACTGCGGCTCAACGCTGATTCCGCTGCTTAGCCAGCTAAGCCGCTTCCGCGAATTAACCGTAGTGACCTACGCGCTGAATGTGGCTAACGCGGTGGCAGTCTTGCCGAATGTGCGTTTGGTGTTACTCGGCGGGCTTTTTTACGCTTCCTCCCAATCGTTTGGTAGCGACGGCATGGGCGCAGCCATCGAGCGTTTGGGCATCAATAAAGCGCTGATTTCCGCTGCTGGGGTGGATTGCGAGCGAGGCGTGAGCTGCTTTCATTTTCATGAAGTTGGGCCTAAACAGGCGGCGATTGCCACCGCGATGCAGCGGCTGTTGATTGTCGATGCCAGCAAATTTGGCGTGGTGCGTCCGGCCTATTTTGCTTCGCTGGAGGACTTCGATATCGTCGTCACCGACGATGAGCGTGCCCCCGGCTTGTTAGAGCGCCACCCGCTGCCCACGCTGAGCATCTCGCTCGCCTAACAACAGCCACTCCTCAGCCACTCCTCAGCCACTACTCCCCAGAGCCCTGTGTCCTGTGCCCTGTGCCCAAACGGGGGCGCAGGGTGCGGCATAACGTCTCTTTCTGATTGACCGAGATCAATAGAAAATACTTTAGTCTTAGTTGATGCACGCAAGGTGCGCGGTTAAGGCTCGCCACTAACCCCATGAGGTGGCGAATATTTTTCCCGGAGCAACGTAGTAATGCTCACTGTTTTGGGAAAAGTATGGGGTGATAGTTAGCTTGCTACTTAGCTGGCTAGTTAGCCAGCCAAGCAGTGAGCTGTTTTAGACAACTCTCTGATGAGATCACACCATGCAACTACCTACCCACTGGCGCAGGCGAGGCACTTTTGTGCTCGTCGTATTGTGCTTGCTGTTAACGGGCTGCAGTTCTGCATTGCTGGATCCCAAGGGGCAGATTGGCGTTGAGCAACGCTCGCTGATTCTGACCTCCTTTGGGCTGATGCTGATTGTGGTCATTCCTGTGATTGTGATGACGCTGCTGTTTGGCTGGCGCTACCGGCGCAGCAATAGCGTTGCCAAGTATCTGCCGGACTGGGCGCACTCCAATGCGATTGAAGCTGCCGTCTGGACCGTTCCCTGCTTAATCATTGCCGTTCTGGCCTTCCTCACCTTTAAAACCTCCCACAGCCTGGACCCCCACAAGCCGATTGAAGGCAGCGTGGAACCCATGGAGATCCAAGCCGTGGCGCTGGATTGGAAATGGCTGTTCATCTACCCCGAACAGGGCATTGCCAGCGTCAATGAGCTGGCGTTCCCGGTAGATACCCCAGTGCGCTTCCGAGTGAGTTCTGGCTCGGTAATGAACGCATTCTTCATTCCACGCTTAGGCAGCCAGATTTACGCCATGGCGGGCATGGATAACGACGTTCACCTGATTGCCGATGAAGAGGGCGTCTACCCCGGCCGTTCCACTAACTACAGTGGCGCAGGCTTCTCCGGCATGACCTTCGATGCCCACGTCACCTCTCCGGCGGAATTCGATGCCTGGGTGGAAAACGTGCGTGCCGCCGATGACACCCTGACCTTCCCGGACGGTTACGAAGCTCTAGCGCAGCCGACGGAGTACCACCCGGTGGAGTACTTCTCGGCGGTTACGCCTGAGCTGTATGAGTCGATTGTCAGCAGCTTCCACGGTGGTGACGGCAGTGGGCACGGCGGTCATGCAAGCCACGGTGACGCCATCAGTGATGCCCACGATAGCCACGGTGAATCCAGCGAGCTTGAGAGCGCCAACGCTTCTCAACAGCAGGCCGCGATCGGCCACGTTACCAATCAGCATGCGGGTGATGAACACGCCATGGGCGGCCATCCCACAAGCGTTGAAGCGGGGGGTTAAGCATGTTTGGAAAACTCACGTTAGAAGCAATTCCGTATCATGAACCGATCATTATGGTCGTTGCTGCCGTTATGGCGATTGGGGGTGCCGCGCTACTGGGCGCATTGACGTACTATCGTAAGTGGGGCTGGCTGTGGAATGAGTGGTTTACCTCCGTTGACCACAAAAAGCTCGGCATTATGTACTTTGTGGTGGCCTTGGTAATGCTGCTTCGCGGCTTTGCCGATGCGATTATGATGCGTACCCAGTTGGCCATGGCGGCCGGTGGGGCCGCAGGTTATCTCCCTCCTGAACACTACGATCAGATCTTTACCGCCCACGGCGTGATCATGATCTTCTTCGTTGCGATGCCCATGGTCATCGGCCTGATGAACTTGGTGGTGCCCCTGCAAATCGGCGCCCGCGATGTCGCTTTCCCGTTTTTGAATAACCTGAGTTTCTGGCTATTCGCTGTCTCGGCTATTTTGGTCAATATTTCCCTCGTGGTAGGGGAGTTCGCCAAAACCGGCTGGCTCGCTTATGCGCCTTTATCGGGGATAGAGTTTAGCCCTGGGGTGGGGGTCGATTACTGGATATGGGCACTGCAAATATCCGGGATAGGTACCACGCTCACCGGCATTAATTTCTTCGTTACCATTCTGAAAATGCGCACCAAAGGCATGACCCTGTTCCGCATGCCGATTTTTACCTGGACGTCGCTGTGCGCCAACGTCCTGATTATTGCCTCGTTCCCGATTCTGACCGCGACCATCGCGCTGCTAACCCTTGACCGCTACTTCGGTATGCACTTCTTTACCAATGACTTTGGCGGCAACATGATGATGTACGTCAACCTCATTTGGGCATGGGGTCACCCGGAAGTGTACATTTTGATTCTGCCGGCCTTTGGCGTGTTCTCTGAAGTCATCGCCACCTTCGCCCGCAAGCGTCTGTTTGGTTACAAAACCATGGTCTGGGCCACGGTGGCGATCACGCTGCTGTCGTTTATCGTGTGGCTGCACCACTTCTTCACCATGGGTGCAGGGGCCAATGTGAATGCCTTCTTCGGCATTATGACGATGATCATTGCCATCCCCACCGGGGTGAAGGTGTTCAACTGGCTGTTCACTATCTTCCGCGGCAGCCTAGAGCTGACCTCGCCGGTGCTGTGGACTCTGGGCTTCATCATCACCTTTACTCTAGGCGGTATGACCGGCGTGATGTTGGCGCTACCGGCAGCTAACTTCGTGCTGCACAACAGCTTGTTCGTAATAGCCCACTTCCACAACGTGATTATTGGCGGCGTGGTATTCGGCATGATGGCGGGCTTGACCTACTGGTTCCCCAAAGCGTTCGGCTTCACGCTGAGCGAGAAGTGGGGCAAGCGCTCCTTCTGGTGCTGGTTCATCGGCTTCTACGTCGCGTTCATGCCGCTCTACGTGCTGAGCTTCTTCGGTGCCGTGCGCCGTATGCAGTCCTACGCGAATCCTGAGTGGCAACCCTGGATGATTCTGGCTTGGGTAGGTGCCGTGATCATCATGATGGGGATTGCCTGCACCATTATTCAGTTCTGGGTCAGCATCCGTGACCGTAAGCTGAATGCCGACCTGACCGGCGACCCTTGGGATGGCCGCACGCTGGAGTGGTCGACCTCGTCGCCTGCGCCGTTCTACAACTTTGCTCGCCTGCCGGAAGTCGGTGACATCGACAGCTTCTGGTCGCAAAAGCAGCGGAGCAACGAGCAGTTGGATGACTCGCCCTACACCGATATCCATATGCCTCGTAATACGGTGGCGGGTCCGGTGATTAGCTTATTCGCGCTGATTCTGGGCTTTGCGCTGGTGTGGCATATCTGGTGGCTGGCAGCCTTTGGCGCATTGGGCGTTGTCGTCAGTTTCATCGCCCGTGTATTCAACGAAGATATCGACTACTACGTGCCCGCCGCCGAAGTGGCGCGCATCGAGCGTGAACACGAGAAGCGCAAAACCTCTGCGCCGAGCAGCGCAGCGTCTGATCGTGAACAGACCAACTATGTGGAGGCACGAGCATAATGGCCACCGATACTTTACACCACGGCGCAACGTCTGAGCCCCATGAGCACCACGACACCACGGGCACCAAACTGTTTGGTTTCTGGGTGTATTTGATGAGTGACTTGGTGATTTTTGGGTCGCTATTTGCCACCTACGCCGTGCTGATGAAAGGCACGGCCGCCGGGCCTACGGCGGCAGATATTTTTGAGCTGCCCTTTGTGCTGGTGGAAACCTTCCTGCTGCTGTTCAGTAGTTTCACCTTTGGTATGGGCGTGCTGGCGATGAACGCCGAGCGCCTAGGCCAAGTAAAAGCATGGCTGGGAATCACCTTCCTGCTGGGTGCGGCCTTCGTGGGTATGGAAGTGTACGAGTTTCAGCATCTGATTCATCAGGGCTACGGCCCTGATCAGAGCGCGTTTCTCTCGTCGTTCTTTACCCTGGTGGGGACTCACGGCCTGCACGTCACCGTGGGTTTAGTGTGGATCCTGGTCATGTTGGTGCAGCTCTCAACCAAAGGCATTACGCCCATGACACGCCCGCGTATTCTGTGCCTTAGCCTGTTCTGGCACTTCCTGGATATCGTGTGGATCTGCGTGTTCTCGTTCGTTTACCTGATGGGGGTACTGTGACATGAGCCATACATCATCACCTTCAGCCGAACATTCAACGACTTCCCACGGAAGCGTTAAATCGTATGTTACTGGGCTTCTGCTATCTTTAGTGCTAACCGTGATTCCGTTCGCGGTCGTTATGGGCGGTGCGTTCAGCACCGCCACGACGGTGGTGGTCATCGCTGTAACAGCCGTGCTGCAGATTTTGGTTCAGCTGGTCATGTTTATGCATATGAATACCAAAGCCGACGAGGGCTGGAACGTTATGTCCTTCGTTTTCACACTGACGATACTCGTCCTGGTGGTAGGGGGCTCGTTATGGATCATGCAGCATCTGCATCTCAACATGATGATCGGCTGAACGTGGCACCAAGCCGCTGGCGCGATCTGCTAGCGCTTACCAAGCCGGGGATTATTGGTGGCAACCTGATTGCGACCCTGGGCGGCTACTTTTTAGCCGCTCATGGCACCTTCGATTGGGTCACCTTTGCCTCGGTGATGATGGGCATTGCCCTGGTGATTGCCTCGGGCTGCGCCTGCAACAACGTGATTGACCGGGATATTGATGCACTGATGGCGCGTACGCGCCATCGCCCGCTGGCCAAGGGGCGCATCTCAATCACCCAGGCGCTGGGCATTTCAGCGCTGTTGGGGGTGGCAGGCGTGGTCTGTTTGGCGCTGGGCACCAACGGCTTAACGGTGGCGCTGGCGGTAATCGGTTGGGGTGTGTATGTGGGGGTGTATAGCCTCTATATGAAGCGCCACTCTGAGTACGGCACGCTGGTAGGCAGCCTTTCCGGCGCGATGCCGCCGGTAGTGGGCTACTGCGCGGTCACGGGGCAGTTCGACAGCGGTGCCTTTATGCTGCTAGTGATTTTCTGCCTGTGGCAGATGCCGCACTCCTACGCCATTGCGATTTTCCGCTATGCGGATTACCGTCGCGCCTCAATCCCGGTACTGCCGGTGGTGCACGGCATTAAGCGGGCCAAGCACCATATTCTGGGCTATATCGTGGCGTTTATTCCTGCGTCACTGGCGCTGGTACTGGCCAGCCAAGCAGGCGCAGGCTATCTGTGTGTAGCGCTCACCATGGGCGGCTACTGGCTTTATCTGGCGCTATGCGGCTACCGATTAGATGACGACGTGCGCTGGGCGAAGAAGGTGTTCGGCGTGTCGATTCTGACCATTACTGCGATGAGCTTAGTGATGGTGCTGGAAGCGATGGTGCCCATGTGGGCGTGATACATCCCAACGATTCAACCTGACGCAAAACCTAAAACGCCCCGAACAGTTCACTGTTCGGGGCGTTGCTTTTAGCGCGTATAGAACTCAACGAGTGCCTAGGCTTCCCGCTGACTGGCCTGAATAGCGGTGAGAGCGATGGTATAGACAATGTCGTCCACCAGCGCGCCACGGGAGAGGTCGTTCACCGGCTTGTTCAGACCCTGTAGCATCGGGCCAACGCTCACCACGCGGGCGCTGCGCTGAACCGCTTTGTAGGTGGTGTTGCCGGTGTTGAGGTCGGGGAATACGAACACGGTGGCCTTGCCTGCCACGGGGGAGTCGGGGGCTTTTTGCTTGCCCACGCTCTCGATGGCGGCGGCGTCGTACTGCAGCGGGCCGTCGATGGCCAGGTGCGGCGCGCGCTCTTTGGCGATGCGGGTGGCTTCGCGCACTTTGTCCACATCCGCACCGGTGCCGGAGTCGCCGGTGGAGTAGCTGATCATCGCCACGCGCGGCTCGATACCAAACGCCTCGGCAGAGCGGGCGCTCTGTAGGGCGATCTCTGCCAGGGTTTCGGCGTCCGGGTCTGGGTTCACCGCACAGTCGCCGTACACCACCACCTGTTCCGGCAGCAGCATAAAGAAGATCGACGACACCTGATTGTACTCAGGGGCCGTTTTGATCAGCTGAAAAGCCGGGCGAACGGTGTTGGCGGTGGTGTGCACCGCGCCGGACACCAGGCCATCCACTTCATCGAGCTGCAGCATCATGGTGCCCAGCACCACGTTATCCTGAAGCTGTGCTTCGGCGGTCAGCTCGTTGAGCTTGCCGCGACGACGCTCCACCATCGGGCCAATGTAGCTGGCGCGGGTGCTTTCCGGGTCGATGATGGTCAGCGCATCGGGCAGCGTGAGGCCACGGTGATGAGCAACGCTCTCGATATCTTCCCGTTTGCCTAACAGCACGCAGTCGGCAATGCCACGGCGCTGGCAGATGATCGCCGCTTCGATGGTGCGCGGCTCGTCGCCTTCCGGCAGCACGATGCGCTTTTTGGCCTGTTGAGCGAGCTTAACAAGCTGGTGGCGGAACGCCGAGGGTGAAAGGCGGCGGGTGTAGCCGCGGCTCAGCTTGGCTTTCAGCCACTCTAAATCCATGTGGGCAGCCACGTAGCGTGCCACCTGCTCAGCGCGCTCGAAGTCATCCATGGGGATTTCAGTGCTGAGCTGGCTCAGGTTCTGCGCCGTGGTCAGGCTGTCGGTTTCTACCGCCAGTACCGGCAGGCCGGTTTTCAGCGCCGGGCGGCACATCTCAATCATGCCCTCGTTGGGCAAGAAGCCGTTGGTGAGCAGCACGCCCGCCAGCTGGGTGCCGTTCATGGTGGCCAGCGCGGAGGCCAGCACCACATCGTCACGGTCGCCGGAGGCTACCACCAAACTGCCCGGGGTGAAGATATGCAGCGCGTTGGCCGCACTTCGGGCGCACAGGCTGGTAGAGAGCACGCGACGGCTGGCGGCTTCGCCTTCGTTGAGCATCTTGGCATTCAGCGCCCGAGCCACGTCTAGCGTGCGCGGGGCGCTCAGGGTTTTGCTGTAAGGCACTACGCCAATCAGGTGGAAGCGGTCGGTGGCCAGCGCTGGGGAGTAGCGGCGCAGCTCGTTGAGCACTGGCTCTTCCAACTGCGGCTTGATGGTGCCCGGCGCGGCAGAAAGGTCATCTTCCTGGCCGTAGGGCAGGTTCTTCATGCGCATCAGAATGCCGCCCAAGGTGCGGGTAGAGCTAACGCCGCCAAAACTGCGGGCGTGCATATCCAGCTCTTCTGCCAGCGCCTGGGGTTCGTTGAGATCCCCGGTGCCCACCAGAATGATCCGTGCGTTCAGCGCATGAGCGAGCTGCGCGTTGGTTTGAGTCGCGTAGGTGGTGTGCTGGGTCGGCACCACGCCTTCCACCACGATAAGATCCAGCGCGCTGCCGTCTCGGTAGGCCTGCTGCACCACCTGCTCGTAGAGCTCGATGACGTTTTCCATCAGCTCGTCGGTTTGGTCGTCGCGCAGCAGCCGCTCTAAACGCGCCTGGGAAATGGGCGAGGGCGGGCGCTGGCTCAATGTGCGCGATACCAGCGCCGTGGAACGGTCAAGGCCGGGGCCGTTAAGCTCGTTCTGCATGAACGGCTTTAAAAAACCGGCTTTCAAGCCGATGGTGTCGAGCGCTTGAATCAAACCAAGGCAAGCGGACGTAAGGCCAGCACCGACGCTGGTGGGTACCAACAGAATGGCTTGGGGTTGCTCGGGGGAGCTGTTCATTCAGGGGTCTCCACGCAGTGGCGGGTTTCCATGGCAATGCGGCCCTCTTCATCGGTGGGGATTACCCACACTTCCGGGCCTTGATGACCAGCGCTATCCAGCTTGCCTTCTTTGCCACGAATGGTGGCTTCGTTGGCCGCTTCATCTAAGCTGAAACCAAAGTGGGGCAGCAGGGCCAGCACTTCACGACGTACGATAGGCGAGTTTTCACCGATACCGCCAGTAAAGATCACGCCATCTAACTTAGGTAATGCACATGACAGGGCGGCCAGCGACTTGGCGATGCGGTAGCAGAACACGTCCAGCGCCAACTTAGCACCCGGGTGCCCAGCCATCGCTTGGTCTTCTACTTCGCGCATGTCGTTGGTCAAGCCGGAAAGCCCCAGCAGGCCGCTCTGCTTGTTGAGCACGTTGTCGATCTCATCCACCGACCAGCATAGCTGGCGGTGCAGGTGGGCATGCAGGCCAGGGTCCACGTCACCGCTGCGGGTGCCCATCACCAAGCCTTCCAGCGGGGTAAGGCCCATGCTGGTATCCAGGCTCTGGTTGTTCCACACCGCCGCGGTAGAGCAGCCGTTGCCCAGGTGAGCGGTCAGCCAGCCGCCCGCGCCACGGCTGCTCAGCTCGCCGGCGCGCTGGCTCACAAAGGCGTGGCTGGTACCGTGGAAACCGTAGCGGCGAATGCCGTGCTCGGTGTAAAGCGCTTCCGGCAATGCGTAGCGGTAGGCGCGGGGCGGCAGCGTTTGGTGGAAGGCGGTATCGAATACGGCTACTTGGGGCAGTTCTGGAAACACCTTGCGGGTAGCGGCAATGCCCGCCAAGTTAGCGGGGTTATGCAGCGGTGCTAAAGCCGCCGTGGTTTCGATGGCCTCGATGACGCTGTCATCAATGAGTGCCGCCTGGGTGAAGTGCTCGCCGCCATGAACAATCCGGTGGCCCACGGCACCCGGCACGCGGCCTTCCAAGCGCTGCAAAATCGCGTTCAGGGCTTCAGCATGGTCAGCATTGGGTAGCGGCTGGGTAAAACTTTCACCGGCGCTGTTTTTACCTTTCAAGCGGGCGTCGCTGCTGCCTAAGCGCTCCGCTAGCCCGGCTAAGCGTGGTGCCTGCGGGTCAGCATCGATCAAAGCGTATTTAATAGAAGAAGAGCCACAGTTAATAACCAGCACCGGTGCGTTCATAACAACCTTTGTAAAGTAGTTAGGAGGTAAGGGGATAGACTTTAGTTTAACATGCTGCGACGCGGAAAATCAGCGAAGAATTTAGTTAGCCTTCTATGTAAAATGTCGGCATCCTGTTCCTTATATAACCCATCGTGAGCCCTTTTGTTCCTATGTCCTCAATTTCTAGCCCCAACCTGTTACCCCGTCATCTTGCCATTCTACTGATGATGACGGTGGCGACGATGTTCGCTGCGAACCACGTCTCAGCCCGGTTGGCGTTTGATAACGGCACGGGGCTGCTCTTGGCGGTGTTGATGCGTTCAGGCGTGGCTTGCTTGATTCTGCTCTCTTTGGTGATTCTTCAGAAAAAGCGACTTTGGCTACCTGCCGAGGCGTGGCGCTGGCAGCTCGCGGTGGGGCTTCTTATTACCCTGCAAAGTGTCAGCCTTTACTCCGCCGTGGCGCGTTTGCCGGTGGTGATTGCGCTGCTGCTAGTGAATACATTTCCCATTCAACTGGCGCTGATCAGTTGGGCGCTGGGCGGCCCTCGGCCATCGCTGCGCAGCTGCTTAATTATGGGCACCATTCTGATTGGCCTGTTGGTGGTGCTGGATATCCCCAGTTGGGTGGCCAACGCCGATGCGATGGGGCCGGAGTGGCTGGCAGGCATTGGCTTTGGGTTATTTGCCGCGTTCGCGTTTGCCTGTGCGCTGTGGGTGACCGAGCATCGTTTGGCCGGGGTAGGCAGCACGCTGCGCAGCCTGCTGACCATGCAAACCGTGTTTATCGCCATGATCATTGGTGGGTTTCTGGGGGCCGTGCCGGGTGGTATGAGCCTGCCGGACAACAGCACCGGCTGGATTGGGCTAACGCTTTTGGCGCTGCTGTACGGCAGCGGGTTCTCGATTCTGTTTATTTTCGTGCCTCGGTTGGATATGGCCCGCAACGCCCCGGTCATGAATTTCGAGCCGGTGGCGTCGCTGCTAATCGCCTATCTCGTGCTTGGCCAAATGCTTAGCCCCAGCCAGCTATTGGGCGGCGCCGTGGTGGTCGGGGGCATCGTCGTTCTCAGCCTGTCGAAAGGGCGCTAGAAAACGTCATCAACAGCGCAAGAAAAAAGGAAACTCGATGCAAGCATGAGAGGGTCAATTGCGTTATTCATGGGCTTGGGCAATACTGCAAAAGCGTAAGGAAACACTGTTTTTTAACTGAGGTGACCCCCATGAAGATGACCGTCTTATCACTGACTTCTGCAGCACTTCTGGTGGGTGCAGGGTCGTTCGCGGCATCCGCCCAAGCCCAAGAGTCCTTCCAATACCCACAAGGATACGTGGGTGGCGATGCCATGTTTTGGAGCCTCAACCCTGAGCGTGGCAACTCCCGTGACGACGTCGGCCTGCGCCTGCGCGGCGGCGCTCAGTTCAACGACTACTTTGCCCTTGAAGGCCACCTAGGCACCGGCGGCTCGGATCGCGGCGCTGACCTAGACCACCTAGCAGGCGCATATGCCAAAGGCATCATCCCCGTGGCGCCCAACTTCCGTCTCTACGGCCTTGCCGGTTTCTCTGAAGTCGAGATCAGCAATAATCGCGAAAGCGGCCTCTCTTACGGTGCGGGTGCCGAAATGGACATTGCGCAGAACGTCTCCGTTGGGGCCGATTACATGCGCTACCTGGACGAATCCGCCTACGATTTCGATGCGGCCAGCGTAGGCCTTCGCTACCGCTTCTGATGTTTTAGCGCGCAAGCGCTGCTTCAAGGGAATACGACCCCGCTGACTGAGCAAAGACTCGGCAGTGGGGTTTTTTTGCAACGACGATTAATTTTAGTTAATGTATCGCCGCTGTTTACACGACGCTAAAAGTATTAAAACCAAGGGAATAACATGAAAACATCAGTCAAAGCGCTTGCGATGGCCTCTACTCTGTTCGTGAGCGCAGCCGCCCATGCGCAGTCCTTCGATGAGGGCTACCCCGAGGGGTACGTAGGCGCAGACGCAATGGCATGGACGTTAGATTTTGATGGTGTGGATGAGAGCTTCGACTCAGTAGGCCTGCGTTTGGTGGCAGGCATGAAGCTGGATGAGTACCTGGCCGTTGAGTTCCATGGGGCAACTGGCGGCTCAGACGATATTTATGGTTTAGACATTGAGCTGGACTACCTTGTGGGCGGCTTTTTGAAAGGCATTGTGCCGCTGGGCAATAATGCACGTCTGTTTGGCCTCTTGGGGTACTCGGAAGTTAAATTGACAGCAAGCGGTTTCGGTTTGAACGAGAGCGGCCGTGATGACGATGTTTCCTTCGGTGCAGGCGCAGAAGTTGATGTCACCGACACCCTGGCGATTAGCGCAGATTTCACTCGCTACCTGAGCCAAGCAGATTATGACCTAGACGCTTACAGCATTGGCTTGCGCTACCGCTTCTAAGCGAGTAGCCATACCAACCGGCTAAGACATACCCCGCTGACTGAGCAAAGACTCGGCAGCGGGGTTTTTTATCGTCAAACAAGAGATTATTGTTAGCGTGCTAATAATTTTGTTAGACTAAAGTATTCCGTCTAACGCGACCCAAGGGCCATGACCGTTTGGGAACAGTGAACGAGTAACGCTAATGACCCCTGATCAACGATTTACCCTCTGGGTGAAAATAGCCCTAGCGGCGTTTGTGGTGCTGTTTGTTTATTTCTTGCTAGCCGATAGCTTTATGCCCATGACCCCGGAGGCTCGGGCGATGCGGCCCGTGACGCGAATTGCACCGGAGCTTAGTGCGCCGGTGAAAGACGTGGTGGTGCGTGACCACCAGCGGGTAGAAGCGGGTGATGTGCTGTTTCGGCTGGACCCGGCACCGTTCGAGCTTGCCCAGCAGCAGGCGGAGTTGAATCGCGAACAAGCCGAGCAGGAGAACGCTCGGCTAACCGCCGAACTGGCGGCGGCGCAGGCCTCGCTGGCATCAGCTCAGGCCACGTTTGACGAGCGCAGCGGTGAGCGCCGCCGCGCCGAGGCGCTTTTGGGCCGGCAGGGCATCTCCCGCCAGCAGTATGAACAACAAGTGGCTGCCGAGCATACGGCCCGAGCTGCCGTGGCATCCGCTCGTGCGCAAATCGATAGTTTGGAAGTACAGCTAGGCGAAGAGGGCGATGCCAACCTACGGCTGCGCCAGGCTAACAATGCGCTGGAGAAGGCCGAGTTGGATATCGCGCGTACCACGGTTAGAGCGCGGGAAGCGGGGGAAGTGACGAACCTTCAGCTTCAGCCGGGGGATTACGTGCAGGCAGGGCAGCCTGCCGTGGCGCTGGTGGCCAGCGATGTCGACGTGGTGGCTGATTTTCGCGAAAAAAGCCTGCGCCACGTGGCACCTGGTGATGACGCAAAGATCGTCTTCGATGCGCTGCCGGGGCGTATTTTTGCAGGCCACGTGAGCGCGTTCGATGCCGGTGTGCGAGAAGGGCAGCAGGCTGCCGACGGGCAACTGGTGGACATTCCTACCTCTGACCGCTGGGTGCGCGACGCCCAGCGGGTGCGAATTCATGTCGTGCTGGATGAACCGCTTGAAGAACTCCCGCCCAGCGGTGCGCGGGCCACGGTGCAACTAGTGCCCGGCGAGCACGCCCTAGCCAAGCCGTTTGCTTGGCTGCAGGCGCATCTCATTAGCTGGCTGCACTATGTTTATTAGACGGTTGGCGCGATCGTTGGCTACTTCAAAGTCACGCTCGGCGACACCCGCCCCTCGTTCGGCACCCAATCCCTCGGCGCTTAGCCAGAACGGGCTGCGCCAGTGCCTGCGGGTGGCGGGTGGTGGCACGTTGGGGTTTATCATCAGCCAACTGATGGGATGGAACTACGGCGTATTCTTTACCGTCTTCCCGATGTTTTTGTTGGGCTTGGTGCCGGTGTTAAATGGCTCGATCATTCGTCAGTTTCTCTCCAACGTGAGCCTCAACGTGCTGGAGGTGAGCCTGGTCGTTGGGCTGTTAAAACATATGCCCGTGGTGATGACGCTGGTGGTGCTGGGTCTGTTTTTGCTGCGTTTTAACGTGATGGCCAAAGGACCGCTGTTTCTGTTTGGTGCCAACGGGGTGCTGACGCTCAGTATTCTGCTGCACTTTGCCAGCTATCCGGGGGTGGATTTAAGCGATCTGCTGGCCAGTAATCTGATGGCCAGCATGTTGGCGGTGTTTATCGCCATGCTGATGTACACCCTGTTTCCCGATGTGGAGCCACGCCAGCCGCCGCCAAGAGGCAGTAAAACGGCGGCGCAAATCCGTCATGAAACGCTGATTGGCGGCATCACCGCCACGCTTTCATTTGTGGTGTTTCAGGTATTTGACCTACGCGATTCGCTCTCGGCGCAAATGGCCACCATCTTGATTCTGTTCACGCTGGGCTATTTCGGCGCTCAGGCATCGGCAGCAAAGCGTGCGGTAGGTACGCTGCTGGGCTGTAATCTCGCACTGGTGATGCAGCTGGCGCTCTACACCCAGAGCCACCATTTTTTGCTGGTGATCCTGCTCTATTGGCTGGGACTTATGCTGTTTGCCAGGGAGCATATCTTGGAAGGGGGGGGCTCAGGCATTGGGTTTGGTGGGCTGACCACGATGGGGATTTTGTTTGGTCAGTCGTTAGGGCCGCAGCAAGACCTAGTCTACAGCGCGCTTTACCGCTTCTCTTCCATGAGCGTGGCGCTGATCGGCACGCTGTCGGTAATGATCTGTTTGCATTATCTTCTGAACCGCTGGGAGCCCACGCGCTTGCCCGAAAGAAGTTGAGGCAACTTTTTAACAAACAGCTACGCTGATTATGAGCCGCCGTTGAAGTAACGACTGATTGGGCGAGCGGCCATTTCCCTACTAACGGATTAGAGGTGTTCGTCATGGCAAGTGGCAAAGAAGATAAAGCGAAAGGTGCGGCCAACAAAGCCGCCGGTAAAGTAAAAGAAGCAGCAGGCAAGGCCACCGGTAGCAGCAAAACCGAAGCCAAAGGTAAAGCCCAGCAAGCAAAAGGCGAACTGCAAAAAGGCAAGGGCGATGCCAAGGAGAGCGCCAAGAAGAAAAAGTAATGTTAATTGCCCACCCCCCACAACCGGAGCCCCAGGCTCCGGTTGTTGTTTTTTGCACCTTATGTGACCCAGCGCACTATTGGAGGCCGCTATTTCACGCTTAATAGCCATGTGTCATGACTCCCTTCACTGAGGACGTGCCCCATGCCGACCATGATGAAAGCGGCGATTTTCGTTGAACCGGGCCGCATCGAAATCGACGACAAACCTATCCCTGAGATTGGCCCTAACGATGCGCTCATGCGTATCACTACCACCACCATCTGCGGCACCGATGTTCACATCTTAAAAGGCGAATACCCGGTAGAGCGCGGTTTAACCATCGGCCACGAGCCCGTGGGTGTGATTGAAAAACTCGGCGCCAACATCAAAGGCTACCAAGAAGGCCAGCGGGTGATTGCCGGAGCGATTTGCCCAAGCTTCACTTCCTACGCCTGCCAAGATGACTGCTGTTCCCAAGATGGTGGCCACCACGGCCACGGCTATAAGCCGATGGGTGGCTGGCGCTTTGGGAATACCATCGATGGTGCCCAGGCGGAGTATCTGCTGGTGCCCGATGCCCAAGCGAATCTTTCGCCCGTACCCGATGGCCTGACCGATGAACAGGTACTGATGTGTCCAGACATTATGTCGACGGGGTTTGCCGGTGCGGAATCCGCAGGCATTAAAATAGGCGATACGGTGGTGGTGTTTGCCCAAGGGCCGATTGGCCTATGCGCCACCGCAGGCGCACGGCTGCGTGGGGCGGGCATGATTATCGCGGTAGACGGTGTCGATGAGCGCCTGCACATGGCCAAGCAGATGGGCGCGGATGTGACGCTGGATTTCCGCAAGGTCGATGTGGTGGAAGAGGTGCTGAAACTCACCGGTGGGCGTGGGGTAGACGTCGCTATTGAAGCGCTGGGCCTACAGCAGACTTTTGAGGCCGCGCTGCGGGTTCTCAAACCAGGTGGCACGCTCTCAAGCCTGGGTGTCTACTCCGAAGACCTCACCCTTCCGCTGGGCGCGTTTTGTGCTGGGCTGGGCGATCATAAAATCATTACCTCGCTGTGCCCTGGCGGCAAAGAGCGCATGCGCAGGTTGATGAGCATGATTTCCTCTGGACGCATTGACTTAGGCCCGCTGGTCACGCACCGCTACGCACTGGAGGATATTGTCGACGCCTACGACCTCTTCTCCCACCAGCGCGATGGCGTGCTAAAAGTGGCGCTTAGCGCTGGCTAAACGCCACCGGTAGCGGGCCTTGCTACCTTCCCGGCGGAACTTCTCCGCCTGCTCCTGCATGCCTCGCTTCACGGCTTCGGCGTCGCTTTCGCTGGCGTTTTCCGGGGCGCGGTCGCGGTAAGTGTCGCGCACTTCCTGGCTGATCTTCATAGAGCAGAACTTCGGCCCGCACATGGAGCAGAAATGCGCCACTTTGGCAGAGTCCTTCGGCAGGGTTTCATCGTGATACTCCCGCGCGGTGTCGGGGTCTAGGCCCAGGTTGAACTGGTCTTCCCAGCGGAACTCGAAGCGCGCTTTCGATAGCGCGTTATCGCGCCGCTGCGATGCCGGGTGGCCCTTGGCCAAATCCGCTGCGTGGGCGGCAATCTTGTAGGTGATGATGCCGGTTTTGACGTCATCTTTATTGGGCAGGCCCAGGTGCTCTTTCGGCGTCACGTAGCAGAGCATGGCGCAGCCAAACCAGCCAATCATCGCCGCCCCAATGCCAGAGGTGATGTGGTCGTAGCCGGGGGCGATATCCGTCACCAGCGGCCCTAGGGTATAGAAGGGCGCTTCATCGCAGCACTCCAGCTGCTTGTCCATGTTCTCTTTCACCAGGTGCATGGGCACGTGGCCGGGGCCTTCGATCATCACCTGCACATCGTGCTTCCAAGCAATCTTCGTCAGTTCACCCAGGGTTTCGAGTTCAGCGAACTGCGCTTCGTCGTTGGCATCGGCAATGGAGCCGGGGCGCAGGCCGTCGCCCAGCGAGAACGCCACATCGTACTGCTTGCAGATCTCGCAGATCTCCTCGAAGTGGGTGTACAGGAAGCTCTCCTGATGATGATACAAGCACCACTTCGCCATGATGGAACCGCCACGGCTGACGATGCCGGTGACGCGGTTGGCAGTGAGCGGCACGAAGCGCAGCAGCACCCCCGCGTGAATGGTGAAGTAATCCACCCCCTGTTCCGCCTGCTCGATCAGCGTATCGCGGAAGATCTCCCAGGTGAGGTTTTCGGCAATGCCGTTGACCTTCTCCAGTGCCTGATAGATCGGCACCGTACCAATCGGCACCGGCGAGTTGCGGATGATCCACTCGCGGGTTTCATGGATGTTCTGGCCGGTGGAGAGATCCATGATGGTATCCGCGCCCCAGCGGATGCCCCAAGTCATCTTGTCCACTTCCTCCTCAATGGAAGACGTGACCGCCGAGTTGCCCAGGTTGCCGTTGATCTTCACCAGGAAGTTACGGCCAATAATCATCGGCTCGCTTTCCGGGTGGTTGATATTGTTGGGAATGATCGCCCGCCCACGGGCCACCTCATCGCGCACGAATTCTGGGGTGATCTCCTTGGGCAGGCTGGCCCCAAAGCTCTGGCCCACATGCTGATGGCCCAGAATGCGCTCCACCTCCTCCGTACCCAACGCTTGGCGGCGCTGGTTTTCCCGCAGGGCGATGAACTCCATTTCCGGCGTGATGATGCCCTGGCGGGCGTAGTGCAGCTGGGTCACGTTTTTACCCGCTTTTGCCCGGCGCGGGGTGCGGGTTAAATCAAAACGCAGTTGGGCAAGGGTGGGGTCGTTGGCGCGGCGGTTGCCGTATTCCGAGGTCGGGCCATCCAAAAACTCGGTGTCGTTGCGCTCTTCTATCCAGGCCCGGCGCAGCTCTGGCAAGCCCCGGCGCAAATCGATGCGGGCGTTGGGGTCGGTGTAGGGGCCGGAGGTGTCGTACACCAAAAGCGGCGGGTTCTGTTCATCCACGCCGCTGGTTTTGGTGGGCGAGAGGGTGATTTCCCGAAACGGCACGCGAATATCTGGCCGCGAGCCTTCCACGTACACCTTGCGCGAGCCGGGCAGCGGCGCCACGGCGGCGGCATCTACCTGGGCGGTTTCGGCTAAAAAGTGCGCGGTTCTGCTTTTAACGGTCTTGGTCATGACGGTTTCCTTGTTGTTGGTGATTATTCAGAAAGGTCTAAACCCATCTGCCAGAAGTCGATTTCCAGGCGGGTGGCATCGCGGAAGATCTTGCTCAGCTCAGCAAAACGGGCAGGGGTAACATCCGCCAGGCGGGCATCCAGCCACGCAAGCTCTGCCTGCATGGCGGCCTGGAACTCCTCGCCTTCGTACATGGCAATCCAAGCATCAAAAGGGTTCTGCTCACCGCGAAGGGTAGAAGGCTGCGCGTTCAGCCAGTTGGCGATTTCGCCGTAGCCTACGAGGCACGGGGCCAGCGCCACGTGTAAATCCAGCAGGTCGCCCCGGTTGCCGGTATCTAATACATAGCGGGTGTAAGCCAGCGTGGCGCGGGCTTCGGGGAGTTCGGCAAGATCCTGCTCGCTGATGCCCCACTCCTGACAAAAGCCCACGTGCAGGCCCAGCTCCACATCCACAATGGCTTTCAGGCCTTCGTGGGCCTGGCGCAAATCCGCTAGGGTGGGGCTTTTGTAGGCGGCCAGCGCGTAGGCGCGGGCGAAGTGAATCAAGAACAGGTAATCCTGCTTCAGGTAGTGGCGAAACGACGCCTCAGGCAGCGTGGCGGTGCCCAGCTGGCGCACGAAATCGTGCTCGATATAAGCACGCCAATCTTGCTGGCAAGCGGTGGTGAGATCGGTAAAGCGGTAGCCCATGATGCCTCCGGTAGTAATGATCCGGAGGGCAGGCGAGAAAGATCGAGGGAATGGCACGGAAGAGTGGCGTAAAGGAGCGCCGCGGCCATCGCTTGATCCCTACGCCGGTACCCGCGCCACGTTCAAAGCAGCGCATTAGCCGGATCAGGTTCAGCGGGACCAGCGCTCGGTAGCCAAAAGCTCACCCTGCGCCATCTCAGCCGGATATCACCGGCACCCCGTCAAGCTGTTCGTGGGTGGAGTGTAGAAGGCGGGTGGGGGAGATGCAAGAGGGGGGCTGAATGGTTGGCAATGGCCTGTTGCGAAATCGATAAGAGCCCGAAACATGACGATATAAAGTGCCTGCTTCTATGCAGCCGCTGCCACGTGTCTTTCGATTGCCAGATACTCTAAAAATTGCCGTACTTCATGATCTGTTAGAGTGGCGGGGTATAGTAAGTTATTGAACCTAATGTAAAAGCTAATCCAGTAGCAATAGGTTTTCTCGGTGCGCAAGCTATAGCGTTTGACCCTCATGGTTGCCTTGACGCGTTCCATCAGTTTCATAGGAGAGTGCCTCAATAGTGCTGTTCATAAAAACAGAATTATTGAGGAGTGCAAAACGCGTAAGCCCGCGAATTTTGGCTACATCGCCAAAATTCTCTTTGCACGCTGTAGAATCAATAAGGTAGATTCAATTTGGTGGCTATGAAACCTCAGTCATTGTGATGTCACGTTCATTGAGGTTTCATGGCAGGGCGTATAATCACTGTTAATGGTAAAAAGCAATGATCTCTGAATCACAATACTGGAAAAATGACCTGCAGAAGAATGTCGAATTCTTACACAACAAGCTGTATCAGACGACTTGGAGGGAAGCTTCCTTTGCTGCTTTAGAGAAAAGAGTAATGCTGTCTTGCTATATCGTTAGGAAGCTGGCAGAAGCTAATAAGATTACAAAGGAGGTTTTCGAATGCCAAGTGAAGTTGTATTCCTATAAAAATAAAGGGAAAACTGTAGATCTGCTAAATTGGCATCGAGTAGACGATTTATACGAAGTTGAGCAGCCACAAGAAATAACAAAACCGTTCTCATATGTTGTCAATCAAATGATACATAGCTATACGTTTTTATTCGCTTTCAAGTCAAAAAATAATATCGAAGGGATTCTGTTCAACTCGGATCGCAGCAAGAAGAAGGAACTATATATGCTAAAAATCGCTGATTTGATCGAATTACTATCTCCAATAGCACAGTGCTACATCGGGAGAACAATCATGCAAAGAAACAGTGATGGCGAAATGGTCGTGGTTCATAGTGAGTAAACCATTAACAAGGCCAAGCACATCGCCCGCAAAAAGCGCGGGCTGGACCTCGCTATCGCTCGGCCCGTGTTGGCGGCGTTAGGCAAATCAATTCGAGGTCATATGAAAGATTCAATTAAAGAAATGGCTGTTATTTTAGGTTGGGAAAACTTCGCACTTTTCGCCATCATAGTAGCAGTGCTGCAGTTTTTAATTGGGTTGTGGATAAAGTCACGATTAGAAAGCTCAATTAAGTATGAATATGACAAAAAGCTTGAATATTTTAAATATGATCAAAAGGTTAGAGAGCAGGCAGCCAAAGTTTCTAAGCTTCTAGCAGAAGCTAGGAATGGTGATACATCACTAAGTCGTGAACGTGCAACTAATCTAAATCAACAAGCGTGGGAGTTAATGCTTTGGTTGCCCGAAAATCCTGCTAGAAAACTATCAAATCACTTATCTGGTGATGATAAGGTAAGCATGAAAGAAATTCTAATTGATGTTAGAAAGATTTTATTAAATAAAGATGATGACGGTTTAAAAGCAGAAGAAATTGTACACTTCACTGCTGATGAAGATAAAGAAGCCTAACAATGCAAACCAGTCTGACGGCTTTTCCGCTCCTTGTTTTACGGTTTAACGCTACGCTACCGCAAAACAATCCACTACAAAGCCGCAGCTGTTCGCGGCGTTAGCAGCTATTGCCACTCTCGAAAAGTAATACTATCGGTCTGATTCAGGATAAGCCCATGAAAGTTGAGCTTGTTACCAACCTTAAGCACCAAGCCACAAAAATCCTGGCTGACCTGCGCCTGTCTAAAGAGCCAGTACTGATCACCGAGCATGGTCAGCCATCCGCATACCTTGTCGATGTTCAGGATTACGAGTTCATGCAACGTCGTCTTGAGTTGCTTGAAGGGCTTTTACGGGGAGAGCGTGCTGTACTTGAAGGAAGAACGTACAGCCAAAGTGAGGCCAGGGAAAAAATGAGTAAATGGCTGAAGTAATCTGGACGGAGCCTGCGCTTCAAGAACTGGATGCCATCGCTGAGTACATTGCTCTGGATAACCCTGTTGCTGCAAGTCATCTGGTTCTTGAAGTTTTTGACAAGACCGAGCGTTTGGAAGATGTTCCCCAACCTGGACGGATGCCTCCAGAACTCCCAAATTCGGTATACAGTGAGGTAGTGGTTCCACCGTGCTGTATTTTTTATCGTGAGGATAAGAAACGGGTTCTCGTCCTTTATGTCATGCGAGAGGAGCGGCAGCTTCGTGCTTACATGCTTGAGAACAGCTAACCAGGCGCCACTCGGATGCCTTTTTCTCCGCTTCGCTACGTCAACGTCACGGTTGGGCTTTGGCGTTAGGCCCATCACATTGAGGGTTGTGTTCTCGTGATATTGCGCATTGCTTTTGGTTTCTTGATCCTGTTCTCGGCATCTGGCTCGGCGAGCGAGCCGCATGCCCCGGCGCAGCCCACCGAATCGGATGTTCATCTGGAAACTGCCACCGGTACTCTTTATGGCTCTCTGCTCCTGCCGTCTTCTACCGGCCCGCATCCGCTTGTGTTGCTGCATGCCGGTTCCGGTCCCACGGATCGCAATGGCAACAGTGCTCTCTTGCCGGGGGCAAACGACAGCCTGAAGCTGCTTGCCGAGGCACTTGCTGTGCGGGGAATCGCCTCGGTCCGCTACGACAAGCGGGGAGTGGCGGCCAGTGCAGCCGCTGCACCCACGGAGAGCGATCTTCGCTTCGACACCTACGTAGAGGATGCCGCCGCATGGGTTCGTCAGCTTCGAACGGATTCTCGCTTTGGCTCGATCACCCTGCTCGGGCACAGTGAGGGGGCACTGATCGGTATGCTCGCCGCAAAGCAAGCGCGTGCGGATGCCTTCATTTCGGTTGCTGCACCGGCACGTTCCGCGCCAGAGATTATCCGTGATCAGTTGCGCCCGCAGCTTCCGGAAGAGCTGTGGCAGGATAGTGAGCGCATGCTCTCCGAGCTGGCGCAAGGTCGCACGACAGAGGGCGTGCCGCCAGCGTTGGCGTCATTGTTCCGTTCGAGCGTGCAGCCGTACCTGATCTCTTGGTTCCGGTACGTGCCAACCAAGGAGATCCAGCATGCCCCTGGCCCGGTGCTGGTCGTCCACGGCACCACGGACGTACAGGTCAGTCCGAGCGAAGCGGAGGCGCTCAAGCAAGTGCGTCCAGATGCAGAACTGTTGCTCGTGGAGGGAATGAACCACGTGCTCAAGATGGTTTCGACCAATCCGGCGCAGCAAAGCGCTTCGTACTCAGACGCATCGCTGCCTGTAGCCCCACTGTTGGTGGATCACATCGTCGAATTCACTGACCGTGTGCAGCGACTACCTTAGAACTCCAACCAGCGTTATCGCAATTAAGGCGCTCCTGCCCTGGGCCGTTGGGGCCTGATGTTTTAGGCCGTTAGTGGCTCCTCCTCACACCATTTGCAAACTCTGCTTACGCGTTGGCGGCGGATAGGCGGCATCAATCTCTGCCAGATCCTCGTCATCGAGCCTGACCTTATCCGCATCAGCGTTCTGTTTCAGGTGGTCCAGGTTCACAGCTTTAGGAATCGCGATCACGCCGGGGTAGCGCAGTGCCCAGGCAAGCGCGACTTGTGCGGGGGTGGCGCTGTGTTTGTCGGCGATGCGTTGCAGAGTAGCGTCACGAAGTAGCGCGCCGCCTTGCCCGATCGGGCAGTAGGCCATGAGCGGCATGTGGTGTTGTGCTTGCCAGGGCAGCAGGTCGTACTCGATGCCCCGGGCTTCGGGGTTGTAGAGCACCTGATTGGTGGCGCACGCGGGCGCGTTTAGCTCTTCTAGGTCGTCAACGTCGAAGTTCGACACGCCCCAACGCAGTATCTTGTCCTGCTCGCGTAGCCTCTCAAACGCTTCTACGGTTTCGCTCAGCGGGTACTGGCCGCGCCAGTGCAGCAGGTAGAGATCAATTGTATCGGTGCCCAATCGGCGCAGGCTGCGCTCGCAGGCGGCTTGAACGCCTTGGGTGCTGGCGTTGTGCGGGTAAACCTTGCTAACCAGATACACCTCATCGCGCCGCCCGTGAATGGCTTCGCCCACGATCTCTTCAGCGCCGCCCTCGGCATACATCTCGGCGGTATCGATCAGCGTCATGCCCAGATCTATACCTTCACGCAGCGCCCTGATTTCAGCCTGCCGCTGCCCGGCATCCTCACCCATGTGCCAGGTGCCCTGGCCGATACGGGGTACGCTGACGCCGCCTAGCTCAATCGTCTGCATATCTCACTCTCCTAGTGTCATTTCCTTCTGCGATGCGGTTCTGACTGCCCAAGGCCATCGCCGTTCATGCCCCAATCGTAGACGATCCGCTTTGAAGTTGGTGAACGAGAGAAGATCAATGAGCACAATTCTGAGATCATGCCAGAAGCTACCCATGCCGACCCTAGTGGCAGCTTTCAATGAACCAGAGGAACCCAAATGGCCGAGTATACCGCTTCCATTCAGTGGGCCCGTGGGGCCGATGAAGCCTTTCTAGATCAGCGCTATAGCCGTGGCCACGAGTGGGTGTTTGATGGCGGCGTTCGTGTGCCTGCGTCGTCATCACCCCACGTAGTGCCGTTGCCTTATTCGGTCGAAGCCAACGTCGACCCGGAAGAAGCGTTTGTGGCCTCGCTTTCCAGTTGCCATATGCTGTTTTTCCTTGCCATTGCCGCGCAGCAGGGCTTGGTAGTGGAAAGCTACGTGGATAACGCGGTGGGTG
The DNA here is from genome assembly GCF_046536035.1 of Halomonas sp. SIMBA_159. Taxonomy (NCBI): domain Bacteria; kingdom Pseudomonadati; phylum Pseudomonadota; class Gammaproteobacteria; order Oceanospirillales; family Halomonadaceae; genus Halomonas; species Halomonas sp. SIMBA_159. Next base: position 2,222 of record NZ_JAWJBT010000029.1, on the reverse strand, counting down.
TAATGGAGCAGGGCAGCGATGGGAAGATCGCCATGACCCAAGTCACGCTGCGGCCAAAGGCGGTGTTTGCAGGAGAGCCACCCTCAATGGAAACGCTTGAGCAGATTCATCATGCTGCCCATGAAAAGTGCTTTATCGCTAACTCCGTTAAGACGGATGTGGTGACCGAGATTCAGCGGTAAGTATGCAGCTAATCTTCGATGGATTGCCTGCTAAACTCAACACCATCGTTCTCCCTCACTGCTTAGGAATGCACATAATGAACCACCGCCAATCACGCTGGATGCGTGCTGCACTGTCGGCGTGCCTGTTGCTCACTTCATCTTATGCGATGGCGCAGGAGGATCGCATGACCGCTGAGCTTGAGCGCATTGAGCAAACCCTGGAGGCGCGCATTGGCTTTGCCGCCCACAATTTAGCCACGGGCCAGCGCTGGGGAGTGAATGCGGATGAGCGCTTTGCCATGTCCAGCACCTTTAAAACCCTGGCCTGCGGCGCGCTGCTGGAGCAGGTGGATGAGGGGCAGCTGGCGCTGGAAACCGAGGTCAGTTTTGAAGCATCGGAGCTGGTGACTTACTCGCCGGTCACCGAGCAGTACGCGGGCCACCAGCCGATGACGCTGTTTGAATTGTGCGATGCCACCATGACCACCAGCGACAACACCGCCGCTAATCTCGTGCTGCAAGCGCTAGGCGGGCCGGAAGCCATCACGGCGTTCGTGCGGAGTATGGACGACCCCGTTACCCGGTTAGATCGCTTTGAGACCGAGCTAAACGAGGCCACCCCGGGGGATGAGCGCGACACTACCACGCCCAACGCCATGCTAGCTACGTTAGAAAAGCTGGTGCTTGGAGATGTGTTATCAGATGAGTCTCGCCAGCAGTTAGAAGCGTGGATGAAGGGCAATGCGGTGGCGGATGGCCTGTTCCGTGCCGCCATGCCGTTTGATTGGATAATTGCGGACAGAACCGGCGCAGGCGGTTACGGCTCACGCTCCATTACCGCGATTATTTGGCCACCGGAGCAGGCACCCACCGTCGTGGTGTTTTATATCACCGAAACCGAGGCATCGTTTGAAGAGCGCAATGCGGCTATTGCATCTTTAGGTGACGTGATTCAAGAAACATTAGTAGATAACTAATATAAACGGGAGGCCAATTGGCCTCCCGTATTTATATCGGTGCTTAATCAGTATTGCGCTAAATAGTTAACCGCCCTGGCGTTATTGAATTTAGCGAATGACGGTAAGCCTATAAAACTCCGGTATGCTCCACCACCACCATTACACCAATCCCAATCAATACAACGCCACCGACAAGCTCAGCCCAGTGGCCTACGTATTGGCCAAACTTGTGGCCTAGCAGCGTGCCCATGGAAGCCATCACCGTAGTAGCGAGGCCAATAGCAAGGCTGGTGGTGATAATGTTCACATCAATAAACGCAAGGCTGGCGCCCACGGCCATGGCGTCTAGGCTGGTGGCGGTGGCCGTCAGGACCAGCAGCCACAGCGTTTGTTTGCGGTGCTCTACCTTTTCTTCTTTTTTTAGCCCTTCATGCATCATGTGCAGGCCAATGATGGAAAGTAGGGTAAACGCGACCCAGTGGTCCCAGGCTTCTACATACTGTTGAGATGCCTTGCCAGCCACCCAGCCCAGTACTGGCGTCATCGCTTCAATAACGCCAAACACTAAGCCAATGCCGATGGCATGCCGGAAGCGGGGCTTTTTCAGTTCCGCACCTTTGCTAATGGACGCCGCAAAGGCATCCGCCGACATTGAAACCGCTAAAAAAAGCAGGGCAACAGGCGTCATGGTAGAAAGACTCGTTAAATAAAACTAAGTGTATGAAGTCACATACCTGAGTGTAACGGTAGGGTATTGAATAGCGCTGAATCGTATCAGGTTTTGCTTTGATAACAAGTCAGATAGCAAAAAATAAAGTTTGTAGTGGCGAACTAACATAGCCTTAGCTAACAATGTGTCTGCTGGCTGATTTTGTTAGCTTTTTGACGCTTGGTTGCAGGTTGTGGAGTAATAATAAACCGCCTGCTTTTTGTTAAATTAGGCGGTGGGTTTAAAAGCGCGTTATGTATCTGTTAATGTTTTTTCAATATCAATGTTTTTATTAACATCAATGTTTTTTTGATCCTGGATTCATAGAATAACCGCAGCACTTTGGATCACACAGTAGAGGAAGGAGGGCCAGCGCCGGTACCCTCTCGA